>JAGWRL010000129.1 GCA_028876585.1 Pseudomonadota bacterium
CGAATTATTTAACAGAATTTTGCGAATATATAAACAACAATTGGCATGAGCGAACTGCTTTTTATTTATCAGCGTATGCAATGTGGCGCCTTAACTGGATCCATCCGTTCACAGATGGGAACGGACGAACCTCGCGAGCGCTGTCTTACGCACTCTTGAACATTAAGCTTGGATACATTCTACCGGGCGCGCCAACTATCCTTCAGCAAATTGAACAAGACAATAGCCACTATATAGAGGCACTAGAAATGTCTGACAAATCTGCGCTAGAAGGGAAAGAAAATGTCAGCGAAATGGAAAGAATGATTCGCGCAATGCTTGCAAAACAACTCTTATCCGTAATTGACGCCGCGGGGCCTATTTCAAACTGAGGTATAAATTGGGGCACTAAATCCTCCCTACTCCGCCAGCCGCCTGAGATAGGCGCCGTAATCGCCCTTGTAGGCTTCGGCCAGCTTCAGCACGTTGGCGCGCGAAATCCAGCCCTGGTGGAAGGCGATTTCCTCGGGGCAGGCGACCTTGAAACCCTGCCGCTTCTCCAGCGCGCGGATGAATTCGGCCGCCTCAACCAACGAATCCGGCGTGCCGGTGTCGAGCCAGGCGAAGCCGCGGCCAAGCTTCTCCACATTCAATTCGCCGCGCTCCAGATAGAGCCGATTGAGATCGGTGATCTCAAATTCGCCGCGCACGGACGGTTTGAGCGATCTGGCGAAGCTCGCGACGCGCTCGTCGTAGAAATACAATCCCGTCACCGCCCATGAGGATTTCGGCGCCTTCGGCTTCTCCTCGATCGAGGTCGCCCGGCCGGCCTCGTCGAAGGCGACGACGCCGTAACGCTGCGGATCGGTGACGTGATAGGCGAACACGCTCGCGCCGGGGCCTTGCTTCAACGCGGCGTTGGTCAATATCTGCGACAGGCCGTGGCCGTAGAACAGGTTGTCGCCGAGCACGAGCGCGCTGCGGTGGCCCTTGATGAAATCCTCGCCGATCAGGAACGCCTGCGCGAGGCCGTCGGGGCTCGGCTGTTCGGCGTAGCTCAGCGACAATCCCCATTTGACGCCGTCGCCCAGCAATTCGCGGAACATCGGCAGATCGCGCGGCGTCGAGATGATCAGGATCTCGCGCAGGCCCGCCAGCATCAGCACGGCGAGCGGATAGTAGATCATCGGCTTGTCGTAGACCGGCAATATCTGCTTCGAGATGATCTGCGTCATCGGATGCAGCCGCGTGCCGGAGCCGCCCGCCAGAATAATGCCGCGCATGGTGTTGTCTCCGTTAGCCCGCCAACAGCCGTTCAACCACGACCCCTAAGGAGTCGCGCCACGGCGGCAGCGCGACGCCGTAATCGCGCGCGAGCCGGCCGCCGTCCAGCCGCGAATTGGCGGGGCGGCGGGCGGGCGTGGGATAATCCGCGGTCGCGATCGGAATGACCTTCACCGCCGGGCGGCCGAGCGCCCGCGCCTGCGCGAAGACGCTTTCCGCGAATTCGGCCCAGCTCGCCTCGCCTTCGCCGGTCATGTGAAACACGCCGTAGCGCTCGGGGGCCGGCCGCGCCACGAGCAAAGTCGCGACCGCGAACAGCGCGTCGGCGATGTCGAGCGCGCTGGTCGGGCCGCCCCGTTGATCGGCGACGACGCGCACCTCCGAGCGGCTCTCGCCGAGCCGCAGCATGGTCTTGACGAAATTGGTCCCGAACGGGCTGTAGACCCAGGCGGTGCGCAGGATCGCATGGCGCGGATTGGCGCTCGCGACCGCCTCCTCGCCGCAAAGCTTGGAGCGGCCATAGGCGCCGATCGGATTGACGGGATCGTCTTCGCGATAGGGCCGGTCGAGCGCGCCGTCGAACACGTAATCGGTGGAAAGCTGGATGATCGGCGCGCCGAGCGCGCGCGCGCATTCCGCCACCAGCCCGGCGCCGTCGCCGTTGATGCGGGTCGCCAGCGCCTCCTCCGTCTCCGCCTTGTCGACGGCGGTGTAGGCGGCGGCGTTGATCACCACGTCGGCGTCGCGCGCGTCGAAGGCGGCGCGGATCGAGGCGGGGTCAGCGAGATCGAGCTGCGGGCGGCCGAGCGCGACCACCTCGACGCCGGGCGGCGCGCGCTCGATCAGCGAGCGGGCGACCTGGCCTTGCGTTCCGGTGACGAGGATGCGCATCGCCGTCAACCGAACTGCGGCCCGAGTTCGGCCAGGCGCGGGTGCTTGCGGTCCTTGTCCGACAACACCGCCTCGGCCGGCTCGACGCCCCAGCGGATGCCGAGCGCGGGATCGTCGAAGGCGAGGCCGCCGTCGTTGGCGGCGGAATAGACGTTGGTCACCTTGTAGAGCACTTCGCAATCCGGCTCCAAGGTGCAGAAACCATGGGCGAAGCCGATCGGCACCAGCAACTGCCGCCCGTTGGCCGCCGACAATTCCACCGCGACATGCGCGCCAAAGCTGGGCGAGCCGCGCCTGAGATCGACAGCGACGTCGAGCACGCGGCCGCGCGCGACCCTGACGAGCTTATCCTGCGCGAACGGCGCGGTCTGGAAATGCAGGCCGCGAATGGTGCCGGCCGCCGCCGAATAGGAATGGTTGTCCTGCACGAATTCGTAAGTAAGCCCGGCCTTCTCGAACGCCGCCCGGCTATAGACTTCGCTGAAATAGCCGCGCGCGTCGGCAAAGCGCTTCGGCGTGATGATCTTGACGGCTGGAATGGCGGTGGATTCGACCTGCATGGCGCGCTCCTGTCAGACCGAGACGCCGAGCCGCTCGCCGCGGTAGGCGCCGGAGCGGATCGCCGTCCACCACGGCGCATGGTCGAGATACCATTGCACCGTCTGGCGCAAGCCGTCCTCGAAGCTGCGGCTCGGCGTCCAGCCGAGTTCGCGCTCGATCTTCGAGGCGTCGATGGCGTAGCGCAGATCGTGCCCCGGCCGGTCGACGACATAAGTGATGAGATCGCGGCGCGAGCCGGGACGCGGCGCCAGCTCGTCGACGAGATCGCAGACCGCCTGCACCACTTCGAGGTTGCGCCGCTCGGCGCGTCCGCCGATGTTGTAGCTCTCGCCCGGCCGGCCCTTCTCGACCACCCGCAGCAGCGCCTCGGCGTGATCCTCGACATGCAGCCAGTCGCGCACGTTCTCGCCGCGGCCGTAGACCGGCAGCGGCTTGCCTTCGAGCGCGTTGAGGATGACCAGCGGGATCAGCTTTTCGGGGAAATGATAGGGGCCGTAATTGTTGGAGCAGTTGGTCTGCACGGTCGGCAGCTTGTAAGTGTGACGCCAGGCGCGCACGAGATGGTCGGAGGCGGCCTTCGAGGCCGAATAGGGCGAGTTGGGCGCATAAGGCGTGTCCTCGCGGAAAAAGCCGTCCGCGCCCAGCGAGCCGAACACTTCGTCGGTCGAGATATGGTGGAAGCGGAAGGCGTCGCGGACTTCCGGCTCCGCGCCCTTCCAATAGGCGAGCGCCGCCTCCAGCATCACGCCCGTGCCCACGACATTGGTGCGGATGAACTCGGCCGGGCCGTCGATCGAGCGGTCGACATGGCTTTCGGCGGCCAGATTCATGATCCAGTGCGGCCGGAACCCGCCCAGCGCCTTATCGACGGCGGCGCGGTCGCAGATGTCGCCCTGGACGAAGGAAAAGCGGGCATCGTCGGCGATCGGCTTCAGCGAGGCGAGATTGCCGGCGTAAGTCAGCTTGTCGAACACGAGAACCTGATGCGGCGTGCGCTCGACGATCCGGCGCGCGACCGCCGATCCGATGAAACCCGCTCCGCCCGTCACGAGAATTCGCATTCGACCCTGCTCGCCGCCTCAAGTTTACACCCCCTTACAGAAGGCGCCCCCGTGCGCCAAGCCGCCACGGCCGTAGCGCCGGCGCAAAAGCGCGCGTATCCTTTACGGCGCGGCGGATTGCGGCGGCGCGCCGCCGGCGATCGGCGGCTTGCGCAGGATGACGAAGCCGCAGCGGTCGAGATGCTCGACCAGCCGCCGGGCGACGATGGCGGCCATGATCTCGGCCGAATCATGCACGCGCTTGCGCCCGCTGTAGCGCAGCGCGAAGGCGAGCGCGTCGGCGATGTCCTGCGCGGAGGCGGGCGAGAGAGGCTCGGTCGTCATGGGCGGCGAGATTAGCCGTCTGATCGGAACATAACAAGAACAAAGCTCGATTATCCCCGCTCGCGCGGCCGCCGGTACAGCGCCAGCGCGGCGGCGATCGAGCAGGCGGCGGCCAGCATCAGCCAGAAGGCGGGCGCGGCGCGGCGCCCGGTCGCCGCGATCAGGAATTTCGACAGCGCCGGCGTCGCCGTGCCGAACAGCGCCGTCGCCAGGGAATAGGCGAGCGCGAAGCAGGAGGCGCGCGCCTGTGGCGGCACGACCTCCGTCAGCGCCGCCACCATCGCGCCGTTATAGAGGCCATAGCCGAGCGAGAAGATCATCTCGATCGTCAGCAGCCGGCCGAAGCTCGGGCCGGCGGCGACCCAGGACAAAGCGGGATAGGCGCCGACCAGCATCACCCCGGCGCCGAACAGCAGCACCGGCAGCCGGCCGAGGCGGTCCGACAGCGCGCCGCCAATCGGCAGCCAGCAGAAATTCGTCATCGCCACCAGCGCGGTGACCGAGAGCGAGGCGGTCGACGACAGGTGCAGCGTCTTGCCGAAATCGGGCGTGTAGACGGTGATGAAATAGAACGACACCGTCGTCAGCATCACCATCATCATGCCGAGCAGCACGACGCGGAGATTGGCGAGCACGGCGGCGTAGATCTCGGCCGCCGTGGGATGAACCTTGCGCGCCAGAAATTCCGGCGTCTCCGCCAGCGAGCGGCGCAGCGCGAAGATCAATGGCACGATCAGGCAGCCGATCACGAACGGCAGGCGCCAGCCCCAGTCGCCGATCGCCTGCGGCGACAGCGTGGCGTGCAGGGCGTAGCCGATCAGCGCCGCCGCCAACACCGCCACCTGCTGGCTCGCCGACTGGAACGAGGTGACGAAGCCGCGCGTCGAGGGCGTCGCGATCTCCGCCAGATAGACCGAGACGCCGCCGAGTTCGACGCCGGCGGAAAAGCCCTGCAACAACCGGCCGGCGACGACGATGACCGGCGCCGCGACGCCGATGGCGGCGTAAGACGGGGTGAGCGCGATGATGACGGTGCCGACCGCCATGATCGCCAGCGTGACGACGAGACCACGCTTGCGGCCGAGCCGGTCGACATAGGCGCCCAGATAAATCGCGCCGAGCGGGCGCATCAGCGCGCCGAGCCAGAAAATCACCAGCGCGATCGAGGTGTCGTAGAATTCGACGCCGGTGTTGAAAAACGCCTTGCCGATCGGCTGCGCGTAGATGCCGAAGAGGAAGAAATCGAACATCTCCAGAAAATTGCCGGCGGTGGCGCGCAACACCGCGCCCAGTTTCGCGCGCGCCGGAGCGGCCGGGACTTCGGCGACGACAATGGACAAGGCGGCTCTCCCAGAACGCGCCCAGCGATGCCGCCGCCGCC
>JAGWRL010000130.1 GCA_028876585.1 Pseudomonadota bacterium
GCCCGCGCCGCCGCCCCCGTCGTCGCGCTGTCGCATGGCGATCAGCGCAAGCTCGAAGTGGCGATGATGATGGCGCTGGAGCCCGACATTCTCATGTTCGACGAGCCGACCGCCGGCATGAGCGTCGACGAGGCGCCGGTGGTGCTCGATCTGATCGCCGAACTGAAGCGTGATCCCGCCAAGACCATCCTGCTGGTCGAGCACAAGATGGACGTCGTGCGCTCGCTCGCCGACCGAATCATCGTGCTGCACAACGGCCGGCTGGCGGCCGACGGCGCGCCGGGCGAGGTGATGGCCTCGGCGATCGTGCGCGAGGCCTATCTCGGCGCGGGCGCGTCATGAGTCAGCCGCTCGCGCTTCAGGGGGTCCACACCCACATCGGCCGCTATCACATCCTGCAAGGCGTCGATTTCGAGGCGCCGGCCGGGCGCACCACCATGCTGCTCGGCCGCAACGGCGCCGGCAAGACGACGTGCCTGCGCACCATCATGGGGCTGTGGCGCGCCTCGCGAGGGTCGATCCGGCTCGGCGACGTCCCTCTGGAGACGCGCCGCGCCAGCGACATCGCCCGCGCCGGCGTCGCCTATGTGCCGGAGACGATGGCGATCTTCTCCGACCTCAGCGTGCGCGAAAACCTCGTGCTCGCCGCCCGCGCGGGGGCGATGGACGAGGCCCGGCTCGACTGGATTTTCGGCTTCTTCCCGGCGCTGAAGAAATTCTGGACTTCGCGCGCCGGTTCGCTGTCGGGCGGGCAGAAGCAGATGCTGTCGATCGCGCGCGCGATCATCGAGCCGCGCCAGTTGCTGCTGATCGACGAGCCGACCAAGGGCCTCGCGCCGGCGATCATCGACGGCCTGATCGGCTGCCTGCGCGACATCAAGCAGCGCGGCGCGACGATCCTGCTGGTCGAGCAGAATTTCCGCGTCGCGCGCGAAGTCGGCGATCTCGTCTGCGTCATGGACAACGGCCGCATCGTCCATGCCGGCGAGATGGCGGCGCTCGCGGCGGATGAGGCGCTGCAAAGCCGCCTGCTCGGCCTTTCCCTGGACAGCCATCAATGACCGATCCCGGCGCCGCACTCCCCCGCGCCCGCGTGGAAATCCTGCCGGCGCTGACGCCGCTGATCGTCGCGCTGGTGGCCGCGCCGTTGATCGGCTCGTTCTCGACCTTCGCCACCCTCACGCTGGCGAGCCTCGCCATGGGGGCGATGCTGTTCGTGATGGCCTCGGGGCTGACGCTCGCCTTCGGCCTGATGGACGTGCTCAATTTCGGCCACGGCGCCTTCATCGCCATCGGCGCCTATGTCGGAGCGGTGATCTACGGCCTCGCCCCGCATGGCTCGCTGGCGCTCGACCTCGGCGTGTTCGCCGCCGCGCTCGTCGCGGCGGCGATTGTCTGCGGCGCGCTGGGGTTTGTGTTCGAGAAGCTGCTGATCGCGCCGATCTATGGCCGCCATCTCGAACAGATCCTGATCACCATCGGCGGTTCGATCGTGATCGAGCAATTGCTGCTGGCGCTGTTCGGCGCCGAGCCGCTCGACCTCGCCACGCCCGCCGCCTTTCGCGGTTCGCTGGCGTTGGGCGAGATCGCCGTCGAGAAATACCGCCTCGTCGCGCTCGGCCTCGGGCTGATCCTGTTCGTCGGCCAGCTCCTCGTGCTCGGCCGCACGCGCATTGGCCTGTTGATCCGCGCCGGCGTCGAGAACCGCGAGATGGTGGAGGCGCTCGGCTATCGCATCGACCGGCTGTTCGTCGGCGTGTTCATGGCGGCCTGCGCGCTGGCGGGGGTCGGGGGCGTGCTGTGGGGGCTTTATCAGAGCCAGGCGCGCGCGGGCATGGGCGGCGAATTGCTGGTGCTGGTGTTCATCGTCGTCATCATCGGCGGCTTGGGCTCGGTGACGGGCTGTTTCATCGGCGCGACGTTGGTCGCCTTGATCGCCAATTACGCCGGCTTTCTCGCGCCCAAGCTGGCGCTGGTCTCCAATATCGCGCTGATGGCGGCGGTGCTGCTGTGGCGTCCGCGCGGGCTCTATCCCCTGGGCGCGCGATGAGCCTGCTGTCGGGCGATCCGCCGCGCGGGCTGCCCGCGCGCGTTCTGGTCGGTTTGATCGCGCTGGCGCTGGCGGCGGCGCCGTTCGCCTTCCCCGGCGCGAAACCGCTCGGCGTGGCGGAAAAGATCTGCGTCATGGCGGCGCTGGCGGCGTCTTACGACCTGTTGCTCGGCTACACCGGCATCGTCTCGTTCGCGCATGTGATGTTCTATGGCGTCGGCGCCTATGGGGTCGGGCTGGCGCTCTACGCGCTGGGGCCGGGCTGGGGCGCGCTGGCGCTGGGGCTTGGCGCCGGTCTGGCGCTGGCGGCGGCGCTGGCGCTGGTGCTCGGCCTGTTCTCGCTGCGCGTGCAGGCGATCTTCTTCGCCATGGTGACGCTGGCGGTCGCCTACGCCTTCAACGTGCTGGCCTCGCAACTGCCGAACCTCACCGGCGGCGAGGACGGCCGCAGCTTCAACGTGCCGGCGATGCTACGCCCCGGCTACAAGCTCGGCGAGTTTCTCGGCCTCGACGTCACCGGGCGCACGCTGACCTATTATCTGGTGTTCGCCGGCGCGGCGGCGCTGTTCCTGCTGCTGCTGCGCGTCGTCAACTCGCCGTTCGGCCGCGTCTGCCAGGCGATCCGCGAGAATCCGTTGCGCGCCGAGGCGCTCGGCTATCGCATCGTCGTCCATCGCACCCTGGCGACGCTGGTCGCCGCGCTGGCGGCGGCCTGCGCCGGCGCGCTCAACGCGTTGTGGCTGCGCTATGTCGGGCCGGACACGGCGTTGAGCTTTTCGATCCAGATCGACGTATTGGTGATCGTCGTCATCGGCGGGCGCGGCACGCTGTATGGCGCCGTGGTCGGCGCGGCGGTGTTCGTGATCGCCGAGAATTATCTGCGGGCGTTGATCGGGGCGGCGTCCAGCGCGACGGCGGGGTTGCCGTTGCTGCCGGGGCTGCTGCATCCGGATCGCTGGCTGCTGTGGCTCGGCGTGCTGTTCATCCTCGCCGTGCGGTTTGCGCCGAGGGGGATTATTGGCGAACTGGCGCGGCGCTCAACCGACTAGCCGTTTCAGCCACCGCTGCGCTTGGGCCCGCACATTCTCCGGCGCCGTGCCGCCGTAAGACGTGCGGCTGCGGACAGAGTTCTCCACCGCGAGCACGTCGAGCGCCGCCGCCGTCATGCGCGGCTCGACCGTCTGCAACTCCTCCAGCGTCAGCGCCTCCAGCGCCACGCCCTTGGCGGAGGCCAGCCCGACGATGCGGCCGGTGACGTGATGCGCCTCGCGGAACGGCATTTTCAGCGTCCGCACCAGCCAGTCGGCGAGGTCGGTGGCGGTGGAATAGCCGGAGCCGGCGGCGGCCTTCATCTTCGCCGCGTCCGGCGTCAGGTCGCGCGCCATGCCGGTCATCGCCGCCAGACAGAGCGAGAGCGTGCGCAAGCCGTCCATCGCGCCCTCCTTGTCCTCCTGCATGTCCTTGGAATAAGCGAGCGGCAGGCCCTTCATCACCGTCAACAGGCCGACCAGCGAGCCGGTCACGCGGCCGGTCTTGCCGCGCACCAGTTCGGCCGCGTCGGGGTTGCGCTTCTGCGGCATGATCGAGGAGCCGGTCGAGAACGCGTCCGACAATCGCACGAAGCCGAATTGCGGCGTCGTCCACAGCACGATCTCCTCGGCGAAACGGGAGAGATGCACGGCGCAGATCGCGGCGGCGGCGAGCGCCTCCAGCACGAAATCGCGGTCGGCGACGCTGTCGAGCGAATTGGCGGTCGGCCGGTCGAAGCCGAGCGCCTTCGCCGTCGCCTCGCGGTCGATGGGAAACGACGTGCCGGCGAGCGCGGCGGCGCCGAGCGGGCATTCGTTGGCGCGGGCGCGGGCGTCGGCGAAGCGCGAGCGGTCGCGCGCGAGCATCTCGACATAGGCCATCAGGTGATGGCCAAAAGTCACCGGCTGCGCCGATTGCAGATGGGTGAAGCCGGGCATCACCATGTCGGCGGAGGCCAGCGCGCGCTCGGCGAGCGCGGTCTGCAAGCCGGCGATCTGGCCGATCAGCGCGTCGACCGTGTCGCGCACCCATAGCTTGAAATCGGTCGCCACCTGATCGTTGCGCGAGCGGGCGGTGTGCAGCCGTCCGGCGGCGGGGCCGATCAGTTCGGCGAGCCGGCTCTCGACATTCATATGGATGTCTTCCAGCGCGCGGCTGTAGGCGAAAGCGCCCGCCTCGATTTCGCCTTTGACTTGCGCGAGACCGCGCGCGATCGCCTCGGCGTCGGCGGGCTCGACGATGCCGGTCGCCGCCAACATGGCGACATGGGCGAGCGAACCGGCTATATCCTGCGGCCCGAGCGCGCGGTCGAAGTCGATGGAGGCGTTGATCTCTTCCATGATTTCGGCGGGGCCGCTCGCGAACCGGCCGCCCCACATCTTGTTGCTCATGACCTCGCCCCGGACCGTGAAATGAACTTGAAACGCGCCGCTTTTGTTGTCGCGCCGCTGGGCCTCGCGGCCATCGCGGCCGCGGCCTTCTACGGGACAAAGACCGACGCCGGCAAGGGCGCCTGCCCGGCCGCCTCGCTCGCGCTCGCCGATAAATTGCGCCCGCTCGCCAAGGGCGAGATCGCCGCGCTCAAGGTGGAGACGGTTCCGCGCCCCGCGGCTACGCTCGCCTTCGCCGGCGCGGACGGGCAGAAACTCGCGCTGGCGGATTTCAAGGGCCGCGCCGTGCTGCTCAACCTGTGGGCGACCTGGTGCGTCCCGTGCCGGGCGGAAATGCCGGCGCTCGACCGGTTGCAGGCGGCGGCGGGCGGGCCGCAATTCGAGGTCGTCACCGTCAACGTCGACACCGCCCGCGTCGAGCGCGCCGGACAATTCCTCGACGAGATCGGGGTGAAGCGCCTTACTCGCTACGCCGACCACAGCGGCGACGCGTTCGAGACTTTGCGCCTCGCCGGCAAGGCTTTGGGCCTGCCGACGTCGCTGCTGATCGACAAGGACGGCTGCGAACTGGGCGTGGTCGCCGGCCCGGCCAACTGGGATTCGCCCGACGCGCTGGCGGCGGTGAAGGTGTTGGCGGGGGGGTCGTGAACATCGACCGGCTCGATCATCTCGTGTTGACGGTGGCGGACGTTTCGGCCACGTGCGCGTTTTATGAGCGCGTCATGGGGATGCGGGTCGTCACGTTCGACCACGCACGCAAGGCGCTGCGCTTCGGGCGCCAGAAGATCAACCTGCATCAGGCCGGCGCCGAGTTCGAGCCCAGGGCCGTGCGTCCGGTTACGGGCTTGGGCGACTTGTGCTTCATCTCCGAGACGCCGATGGCGGAAATCGTCGCGGGGCTCGCGGCCGAAGGCGTCGCCGTGATCGACGGGCCGGTTGTGCGCAGCGGCGCGCTCGGGGCGATGGTCTCGGTATATTTCCGCGATCCCGACGGGAATTTGATCGAGGTGGCGAATTACGCGGGCTGAGCGATTACGAGATTGATACCCATTGCATGAATTCGTGTCCGCGAAGGTCCACCGCGCCGACGCGTGCGCGAGTTTCGAATCGTGCAATCGGTATCGCGTCCTCGTAATGAGTCGGGAAAACACAACTTGTTGCAAGTCGTAAGCGGTCGGAGGCCTCAATGGGAAGGGTGCGCGTAGCCGGTTTTGCAGTATCCGTCGACGGCTTCGGGGCCGGCCCGGACCAGAGCCTGGAGCATCCGCTCGGGCGTCGAGGCAGGGAGTTGCATGGATGGTTCTTCCCGACCCGGGCCTTTCGCTCGATGGTCGGGCAAGACGGCGGGACTGACGATCCCTTCGCCCGCGCCGCGATGGAAGGCTTCGGCGCCTTCATCCTCGGGCGCAATATGTTCGGCCCGATTCGCGGCGAATGGCCGGACGACGCGTGGAAAGGCTGGTGGGGCGACAATCCTCCGTATCACGCGCCGACCTTTGTCCTCACCCACCACACCCGGGCGCCCATCGTGATGGAGGGCGGGACGACCTTCCATTTCGTCACCGACGGGATCGAGGC
>JAGWRL010000131.1 GCA_028876585.1 Pseudomonadota bacterium
AGGCCGAGGCCCGTGCACTCGAAGCGGCGATCATAACCGTTCTTGATCTGGAAGAAAGGATCGCCAAGGCGCGGCAGGTCCTCCGGCTTCACGCCGATCCCGGTGTCGGTGACGGAGAGAAGCGCCTCGTCCCCTTCCACGCGCGCCTCGACGATGACCCGGCCGTTCGGCGGCGTGAACTTCACCGCGTTCGACAGAAGGTTGACGACGATCTGCCGGCAGGCGCCCTTGTCGGCGACGATCTCCAGCCCGTCGACGATCGGCGCCACGACGATCCGCACCTGCCCGCGCTCGGCGCGCAGCCGCAGCATGTCCCGGCATTCGGCGATCAGCGGCGCCATTTCCAACGGCTCGGGCAGGATCGCGAACTTGCCCGCCTCGATGCGCGACATGTCGAGCACCAGATTGACCACCGAAAGCAGGTGATCGGCCGAGCTGTGAATGATGCGCGCATATTCGAACCGCTTGTCCGCCTCGGCCGGCACGAGCGCGGGATCGCCGAGGATCTCGGAAAAGCCGAGGATGGCGTTGAGCGGCGTGCGCAACTCGTGGCTCATGTTGGCGAGCAGGCGATCTTTGAGCGATTTTTCGAGCCGCGCCTCCTCGCGCGCGCACTGAAGTTCCGCTTCGAGCGCCGGCGCCGAGCAGGAGGGCCGCAGCGCCGAGACCAGCCCCGCGCGGTCGGCGGCCCTTGCGGTCGAGACGTCGACATGGGCGAAACCCTCGCCGGACGTGCGCAGGCGCAGCGTCGCGGCGCGCGCGCCCCCGTCGACGTTCACGGCCGAGATCTGGTCGAGGAACCGCGCCCGGTCGTCTTCGTGCAGGCGCGCGAGAAGTCCGTCGCCGATCAGCGCGGCGCGGTCGAGGTCCCGCCAGCCGTCGCCCTCGATGCTAGACACCCGCCCATCCACGCCATGACGGGCGACGAAATCCCCCGCGAGCGCGCGCAACGCCCGCCCGTCCTCGCTGCGTTGCGCGGCGGACAGGCGCGCGGCGAAGGCGGTTCCGAACATCGCAAACAGCGACATGCTCGACGAGAGCCGGCTCGGCGCCGGCGACACGCTGACGCCAAAGACCGCGGCGGCGCCGGCGAAAGCCGAGATCGCCGAACCCGCGAAGCGGACCCACGTCGAGGTTGTGGTAAGAGCCGCGCCCACGAAAACCTGTCTCCAACGGCCATTCTTCGCCGCGATAATCGCCGGATCGCGTTAAGCAGCGGCTAAGCCAATGCATCGATCTGAACCCTTCGACCGCGACGGCCGCCTGCATTGCGTCCAATATGGTTTCAGCGCGCCTAACGGGGGCCGATCAGGGTTGACGAAAGATGACTCCGATCCCTCGGTTTTTCGTGCAATTTTCGACCCCGCCTTCACCCGGGCGCGTTAAGTTCGCGGCGTGTTTTGACGGGCAAGGGTCCCACGGAAATGGGCTTTCTCATCAGATCGGCGATCGGCCTCGGTTGCGTCTATTACGCGATGTTCGGACAGGCGCTACGGCCAGGCGAACTCGCCCCCGCCGCGCAGCTGTGCGCGGACGCCGCCAGCGCGAGCCTGACGCCCGACGCCGGCCTCAGGGCGCCGCTGGCCGCCGCCGGCTGCGCCGAGGCGCTGACGAGCCAGGCCCGCCGAGCCGCCCCGCAGACCGCGCCGGTCGCGAAGGCGAAACGCCCATCCGGCACGCTCACCGCCGACGACCTGCGCGATCCCTGGCTCGGTCCCGGGCGCCTCGCCAGAAAGACGGGCGCGCGAGGATAGGCGAACCGCTCCCGGCGCCCTATCTACAGGGCGGTTCACACCGGAGGCTCCCCTGCGCACGCTTGACGCCATTCGCGACGATTTCGCCTTCCTCGACGATTGGGAGGACCGCTATCGCTATGTGATCGAACTCGGCCGCGAACTGCCCGAGTTTCCCGAAAGCGCGCGCACCGACGCCAACAAGGTGCGCGGCTGCGTCAGTCAGGTCTGGATCGAGGACCGGCTGGAGGACGGCGCGCTGCGGCTGCGCGGCGATAGCGATTCGCACCTCGTCAAGGGGCTCGTGGCGATCGCCGCCGCGCTCTACGACGGCCGGACCCCGGCGCAGGCGCTGGCCGTCGACGCGACCGCGACCTTCCGCGAACTCGGCCTCGAACAGCATTTGACGCCGCAGCGCTCGAATGGCGTGCGCGCGATGATCGAGCGCATCCGCGCCGACGCGGCGGCGCTAGCGGCCTAGCGCGGCGGAATCGCGCTCAGCACGAATTCGACCGGCGCACGGGCGCGGCCGAACGCGACATGCGCGAGCGTGATCTCCTCGCGCCGGGTCGCCGGGGTTTCGTATTGCGCGCTGTCGGCGCGGCAGCGCGCGTCGGCCTTCAGGCAGATCGTCAGCAGCCCCTGCGCGGCGAGCTTCTCGGCGCTGACCCAGCGATTGCCGAAATAGTCGAAATTGACGAATACGCTGGGATGCTCGGGGCTGTAGAACGCCGCCGCATTGTCGTAGCGGAACGAGCCGGCGACGAAGCGCAGCGGCGCCGGGGTCGTGCGCCGCCACAGATCGGTCGCCGCCTGCGCCGCCTCCCGGCGCGGCTCCCCATCCTCGGAATCGCGGCCATACCAGGCTTTGCCGACCGCGATCAGCGGCGAAGCGGCGAGGGCTGCGAGCAACAGCGCCGCCGCGCCGCGCAGCGCCCAGCGTCGCAGCCGCGCCGGGTCCGGCCGCAACCAGACCATCGCCAGCAGCGGGCTTAACGGAAACACGCCGATCAGCATGTTCGACGAGATTTTCGTCCGCAGCGCCAGCGCGGCGAGGACGCTGAGCGCGACCGGCGCCAGCGCCAGCACAGTCAGAAGGCGGCGGTTCTCGGCGTCGACGACGTCCTCGCGGTCGCGGGGCCGGGCGGCGGCGATCAGCCCGAGCGGCAAAACCTGCTGCAACGCCGCGCCGAGCGCCGCCGTCGCCGCGAACAGGCCCGCCTCGGCAAAGCCGCGTCCCGAGACGCGGGCGAGATAGCGCAGCGGCGGCGCGCCGGTGGTCGCCAGCCAATAGAGGTGCGGCGCCAGCAGCGCCAGCGCGACGGCGACCGTGAGATAGGGCGAGGCGGAGCGGAAATAACGCGCCCGCTCCCGGCTCGACAGCGCGGCGAAGAGGCAGGTCGCCGCCAGCGTCAGCGCGTAATATTTGGAGTTGAGCGCCAGCCCCATCATCGCGCCGAAGCCGAGTGAGGCGGCGAGCCCGCGTCCGCGCAGCGCGGCCACGAAGGCGTAGAGCGTCCACGGCCACAGCGACAGGAAGATCGAGTTGGCGTTATATTTATAGGCGAGGAACGAATAGAACGGCGTCAGCGCCAGCAGCGCGGTCGCCGCCACGCGCCGGTCGCCGTCGACGAATCGCCCGATCAGCGCCCAGGCGCCGAGCAGGCCGACGCCGGCGTTGAGCATCGACAGCAGCGCGAACGCCCAGTTGGCGCGCGGAAACACCAGGAACCACGCGCCGCAGAGCCAGGCCCAGAACGGCGGATGCTGATTATAGCCGAGTTGGAACTCGCGCCCCCAGGCGTAGGCTTCCGCCATGTCGTTGTGAATGGCGGAGGCATATTCCGTCACGGCGAAATACAGCGCCCACACGGCCGCGAAAGCCGCGATCCTCAGAACCATTTGGCGTAGATGGCGGCAAAGGCGCCGGTCTCGCGAATCTGATGCAGCCATTGATCGAGAAAGCCGTCGAGCGGGGGATCGTAGGGCGCCCAATAGGCTTTTTCGCCGAAATCGAACGGCGCGTCGGGATGGATCGCGCACAGAACGCCTTGATGCAGTTTTTGCTGATAGCGCGTCTCGGAGGCGTCGGTGATCATCAGATCGCCCTCGCCGTGGGCGAGCGCGTCGAAAATGGCGGTGTTGTCCGGCCGCACGTCGATGCGGGCCGCGTGCAGGTGGGCGCGGTCGAATTTCTCGTTGCCGCCGCCGGGATTGACCAGCACCGTCACGCCGGCGCGGTCGATCTCGGCCAGCGTGGCGAATTTGTCCTTGTCGGCGCAGCGCGCGATCGGCGTCTTGCCTTCGCGCAGATAGGGCGTGGTGAAGAAGCCGAGCTTGGCGCGCTCCAGCGTGATCGAAATCCCGCCCATCGCGACGTCGAATCTGCCGGTCTGGAAATCGCCCGCCAGCGTTGGCCAGCTCGTCGCCACGAATTCAACCCGCACCCCGAGCGCGCCGCCGAGCGCGCGCGCGAGGTCGACGTCGAAGCCGGCATAGTCGCCGCTCGCCTTGTCGAGTTTGGTGAACGGCGGATAATCGCCGGTGGAGCCGACGCGCAGCACGCCGCGTTGCAAAATGTCGGAGAGGACGGAGGCTTGCGCGGGGGCGAGCGCGGCGATCAGCAGCGCCGCGCCGAGGGCCCGGCGCATCACGCCGCCTTCAGAAGCCGCTGCACCTCGCTGACGAGTTCGCGCAGATGGAACGGTTTCGACAGCACGCGCGCGTCTTTGGGGGTCTTGTTGTCGGGGTTCAGCGCCACGGCGGCGAAGCCGGTGATGAACATCACCTTGATCTCGGGATCGAGTTCGGTCGCCCGCCGCGCCAGTTCGATGCCGTCCATCTCCGGCATGACGATGTCGGTCAGCAGCAGTTCGAACGGCTCCTCGCGCAGGCGATTGTAGGCGGAAAGCCCATTGTCGAACGAGGCGACGGCATAGCCGGCGGTTTGCAGCGCCTTGACGAGGAAGCGACGCATGTCGTTGTCGTCTTCCGCCAGCAATATTCTGGCGCTGGCGCCGGCCGGATTGCTCATTGCTGATTCCCCTTGAGAGTCCCCGACATGCCTTCAAATCATATCATGAACATAGAGTGAAGCTGAATATTGCATAGGCATGACAGCGAATAGATTTACGCGAATTGGGTTTTTCGTCTATTATCGCCGCCGAGGCGGGCGGCCACGCCCGGGGGGCCGGGATGCGCGACGACTCGCAGGGACTGTCGGAGTTCAAGCCGCCGTTCGAGGTTGTCGCGCCGGCGGGCGTCGTCCAGCCGGTGGTTTTGAACTCGCCCCATTCCGGCGCGCATTATCCACAGGCCTTCCTCGCCGCCTCGCGGCTCGACGCGGCCACGCTGCGCCGGTCGGAGGACGCGTTCGTCGATCAATTGTTCGCGCCGGCGACCTTGCAGGGCGCGCCGCTGCTGCGCGCGCTGTTCCCACGCGCTTTTCTCGACCTCAACCGCGAACCGTTCGAACTCGATCCGCAGATGTTCGAGGGGCGCCTGCCGGAATTCGCCAACATCCGCTCGCTGCGGGTCGCCGCCGGGCTTGGCGTCATCCCGCGCGTGGTCGGCGACGCGCAGCCGATCTATCGCGCCGCGATGACGGCGGAGAGCGCGCTCAAACGCATCGCCGCGCTGCACCGGCCCTATCACGCCCGGCTGGCGGAGCTGATCGAGGCGGCGCAGCGCCGGTTCGGCTTCGCCCTGCTGCTGGATTGCCATTCGATGCCCTCGACCTCGCCCGACGTCGGCGGCTGCGACATCGTGCTCGGCGACCGCTACGGCTCCAGCGCCGCGCGCTGGGTGATCGAGACGGTCGAGAGCGCGCTGCGCGGCGCCGGCCTGCGGGTGCGCCGCAACAAGCCCTACGCCGGCGGCTACATCACCGAATTTTACGGCGCGCCCGCCGCCGGCCGGCACGCCGTGCAGATCGAGATCAACCGCAGCCTCTATATGGACGAACGGGCGTTGCAGTTGAGCGATGGCGCCGAACCGCTCGGCCGCGCGCTATGCGCCATGGTCGGCGCGCTATGCGCCAGCGCGCGCGACGCCAGCGGCGCGCGCTGGGCGGCGGAATGATGATTTGCGGCATCGCAACATGAAAGCGGCGGACGGCGCGCCGGCCTGCAACGCCTTGGCGAGGCTTGAAAAAAAGGAGGCCGCCCGAAGGCGGCCTGAGTCTAGGGAGGAAACGCCCTAAGGAGGGCATATGCGACGTATCGCACCGCAGCAATATTGCATTGCAGCGCACAAAACGCAAGCCTTATTTTTGGGATCAGCCCAGCCATGCAAAAACGGGCGGGCTTGGCGGCGCGCGGGCCGGAAAAAAGGAGGCCGCCCGTAGGCGGCCTTGAGTCTAGGGAGGAAACGCCCAAGGAGGGCATGCACGGCAAACGCCGTACGCCTACTAAAATGGCGCCAAACGCCGCAAATGCAAGAACACAATCGCGCTCGGGATCGACATGCTGAAGCCTGCGACGTTTTTGCAACAGCGAAAGAAACGAGACTTTTGCGGCGGCGCAAGATTTGATAGCCGATTCAGCGGCATGACGAAGCACACTGCGATTTGCGTTGCCATGCCTACACAAAGAGACATGCCTGATATGCAA
>JAGWRL010000132.1 GCA_028876585.1 Pseudomonadota bacterium
GCCTCCTCCGGCCCCGGCAGGTCGGAGGCGTAGGCGAGCCGCGCCAGCGCCATGTCGAGCGAGGCGAGCGGGCGCGGCGAATCCTTCACGTCGGCGTAGCCGTTCATGATCAGCGTCCAGGCGCGGCTCAGGGCGCCCATCGACATCGCTTTGGCGATTTCGCCCGCCGCCTGCCGTTCGACCTCGGCCGCCGCCGGGTCGGCCAGCGCCGCCTCGCTGATTTTCACCCGCGTCACGTAATGGCAGAACTCGCTGAGTTCGAGGATCATCTCGGCCGGATCGGCGCCGGCGCGATAGAGCCGCGCGGTGATCTCCAGCGCCTGCGCGATCTCGCCGCGCAGCGCGAGCTTGAACAATTCGACGATGTCGCCGCGGTCGGAGAGGCCCAGCATGGCGCGCAGGTCGACGACGCGCACGCCGCCCGCCCCGCCATGGGCGATCGCCTGATCGAGCAGCGACAGGCAATCGCGCACCGAGCCTTCCGCGACGCGGGCGATCAGGGCGAGCGCGTCGGGCTCGGCGGTGACGTTCTCCAGCCCGCAGATCTTTTCGAGATGGGCGACGAGCCGCTCGCTCTCGATCCGCTTCAGGTCGAAGCGCAGGCAGCGCGAGCGCACCGTCACCGGCACTTTTTCGATCTCGGTGGTGGCGAACAGGAATTTGACGTGCTCGGGCGGCTCTTCCAGCGTCTTCAACAGGCCGTTGAAGGCGGCCTTCGACAGCATGTGCACTTCGTCGATGATGTAGACCTTGGTGCGGGCGCTGACCGGGCGATAGCGCGCGTTCTCGATGATCTCGCGCACGTCGTCGATGCCGGTGTGCGAGGCCGCGTCCATCTCGATCACGTCGACATGGCGCGATTCCATGATCGCCTGACAATGGCGGCCGAGTTCGGGCATGTCGATGCTCGGCCGCTCGATCCGGCCGGGCAGGTCGTAATTGAAGGCGCGGGCGAGGATGCGGGCGGTCGTCGTCTTGCCGACGCCGCGCACCCCGGTCAGGATATAGGACTGGTGGATGCGGTTGGCGGCGAAGGCGTTGGCCAGCGTGCGCACCATCGCCTCCTGGCCGATCAGGTCGTCGAAGGTGGCGGGCCGGTACTTGCGGGCGAGAACCCGGTAGCCGCGCGGGTCGGCGGAATTGTCAACCATGAGGGGCGCGCGGCTCAGAACGAGCGGCCGTCGACGCGTTTCGAAGTCAGCGCGCGCGGATCGACGCCGTCCAGGCAGTTGACGTTGACGGCCACCATCTCCGTGCCGTCCTTGCCGGGCGCGAAGGCGAACGGCTCGACGCCGCACACAGGACAGAACTGGTGGCGGATTCTTTCCTTGTTGAACAGATATTGCGTCGTCGCGCCCTCGCCCTTGCCGATCGTCACCTTGGCGCGCGGCGTGAACGCCATCACCCAGCCCAGCCGCTGGCAGCGCGAGCAATTGCAGACGACGGTGGCGTCAAGGTCGAGTGCGGCCTCGAACTGGACCGCCTGACACTGGCAAGAGCCGCTATAGGTCTGTTCGGTCAAGGGTTTAGCTCCCTGCCGCGCAAAAGGCGCCGCTTGCGCGGGAGGCTGGCGGCTTCGGTAGGAGGTTGGACAAAGACCCGCCCTGGCTCGTTAGGGCTGCTTCCTTCCGGACCTGACCCGGTTGGCGAGCGGTACGTCCTTCGCCAACCTCCCGCCGCCTATCTGGACCATGCGGAGCCCAAGCGCAAGAGGCGGCGGACAGGCGCGCGTTTTGAAAGTTTGGAGCGGGCGAAGGGAATCGAACCCTCGTATGAAGCTTGGGAAGCTTCCGTTCTACCATTGAACTACGCCCGCGAGATCAAGAATTTAGCTGGCTTTCTGGGCGCGCTTCGCGATCCCGATCGCCCCATTCTCGACGGCCGCCCTTTTTGCACAAGCGCGGACGAATCGCAACCTTCCGCCTTTCCCGCCGCCGCGCCGTTGATCAAGCGCCAGCGCCGCGGGGCTGCGGCGTCGCATGGCCCCTGGCCAACCTCATAGCGGCCCGTTTGCCTTCGGGGCGGGCGTCAAATGTCGGTAGGCCAGCGTGAACGGCTTGAACGCGCCCCCGCGCTGCGCGCGAACGGGCCGCCACGGCTCCAACCAACCCGCGAAACCGTGACGTCGCCGGTCTGGCGCGCAGCGCCGAACGCATCCGATGGAAGCCGCCGACGTCGCGGCCAAGCTCCCAACCCTGCGCGCGATTACCGAGCGCGCGAAATTAGCGGCGCATCAACCAAGTCGAGCCATCGCCGGCGAGGAAGCCGGGCAGGGCGAGCACGCGATGGTTGTCGCCGCGCGGCGCGAGGCGCAACACCGACCCCGGAGCGAGGGAAGAAGCGAACTCGTGCAGCCCGCGGCCTTCGCTAAGCAGCAATAGCGCGTGCGGCGGTTTGAGCGCTGGCTCGAACTGCGCGTCGGGGGCCGTCGTCCCTCGTCTACCGATGGCGAAGCGCGCCGCCGCTTGTGTTTTTCGTAAGCTCCCTGATAACTACCGGGACCGGCGCGGAGCAAACGCCGGCGGGGAGAGACGCGATGAGCCGGGATTTCGACATCGCGCTATTTGGCGCCAGCGGTTTCACCGGCAAGTTGACGGCGGAATATCTGGCCGGCCGCGCCAATGGCGATCCGCCGCGCCGGCTTGCGCTCGCCGGCCGCGATCCAGACAAACTCGCCGCCGTGCGCGCCGAAGCCGGCCTGCCGCAGGACACGCCGCTCGTGCGCGCCGACGCGGCCGATCCTTCATCGCTCGCCGAACTCGCCCGCCGCTCGCAGGTCGTCTTGACGACGGTCGGGCCGTATCAGCTCTACGGCTCGCCGCTGGTCGCCGCCTGCGCGGCGGCGGGGACGCATTATGTCGATCTGTGCGGCGAGACGGCGTGGATGCGGGCGATGATTGACGCGCGTGAAGCGCAGGCCAAGGCGTCGGGCGCGCGCATCGTGTTCTCCTGCGGCTTCGATTCGATCCCGTTCGATTTCGGCGTCGCTTATTTGCAGGCGGAGGCGCGCCGGCGCTTCGGCGCGCCCTGCGCGCGCGTCAAAGGCCGCGTGCGCAAGATGAAGGGGACGTTTTCGGGCGGCACGGCGGCGAGCTTTCGCGCCACGCTGGCGGCGGCGAGCAAAGACGCGGCGATGCGCGAACTGCTGCGCGATCCGTTCGCGCTGACGCCGGGATTTGCGGGCGCGAAGCAACCTTCCGGCGCCAAGCCCGAATATGACGAAGCGCTTGGCTCGTGGGCGGCGCCGTTCATCATGGCCGCGATCAACACCCGCAACGTGCATCGCAGCAACTATCTGCTCGGCCATCCCTACGGCGCCGATTTCGTCTATGACGAGATGATCCTCACCGGACCCGGCGAGCGCGGCGAGCAGGCCGCGCGCGGCCTCGCCGCCGGCCTCAACGACATGGCGGGCGAAAGCGGGCCGAAGGCCGGCGAGGGGCCTTCGCGCGCGGAGCGCGAGAGCGGGTTCTACGATCTGTTGTTTGTCGGCGCGGGGCGCGATGGCGAACGGCTCGCCGCGAGCGTGAAGGGCGATCGCGATCCTGGTTACGGCTCCACCAGCAAAATGATCGCGGAATGCGCGATCGCCTTGACGCGGACGCAAGGGCCGGGCGGCATATTCACGCCCGTTGCGGCGTTCGGCGTCGGCTTCAACCAAACGCTGTCGAGCCGCGCCGGGCTGAGCTTCGCGATCGAACAAGAGTGATCGCTTGGGCGTCGCGCGACGCATGGGATTAGGCCGGCTGCAAGCCGTGTCGGGATCGGGAGGTTGGAATGAGGTTTGGCGTCGCCGGGTTGGGTCTGGCTTGCCTGTGTCTTGCCGCGCCCGCGCGCGCCGCGCTGGCGTGCGGCGACATCGTTCACCTCTCGGTTCAACCCGCCGACAGGTCGGCGGAGGTTGCGGCGACCCTGCGCCGCCGGCTCGATGACATCGGCGTGACATCGCCGGTGGAGGCGGAGGGCGCGGGCCTGCGCACTCTGCTGCCGGCCGGCGTCGATGAGGCGCTGTTGACGCGGCCGGCCAGCATCGAATTCCGCCTGGTCGCGCAAAAGCCTGACGAGGCCGGCGCGCTGGCGCGCGGGCGTTGGCAGGGCGCGGGCGAGGAGAGCGTCGAGCCCGAGATCATCCTCGACGAGCGGCGGTTGCGCGAAATCGTGGCGAAGGCGGACCCCGGCATCGCCGACGGCGCGCGCAACGGCGCGATCGCTTTCCATATCGATCCGATCGGGATGAAGAACCTGATGGCCGCGTCGATCGAGGCGATCGGGCGCAAACTCGCCATTCTCGTCGATGACAAAATCGTCGTCGATCCGGTGATCCGCGCGCCGATCGCCTCCGCCACCGGCGAGATTTCCGGCGGCTTCTCGGCGGCGTCGGCGGCGCAACTGGTCCAACTGATGCGCAGCGGCCGCTTGCCGGCGCAAGTCGCGGTCGCCGGGCGCGAAACGGCGCCCTGCGCGACGCATTAGCCCTCCAGCGGGAACACGGCGCGAAGGTTGAGCCCGCGCGGTTCGGCGGCAGTCAGCGTCAGCGCGCCGCCGTGCGCCGCGACGCGTTCGCGCATTCCAATCAAGCCGCGACCGGCGGGGCGCGCCGGATCAAGTCCGCGCCCGTCGTCGGCGACCGTCAGCGTCAGTTCGCCCGAGGCGGCGGCGAGCGTCACGCGGGCGCGGCCGGCGCCCGCGTGCCGCGCGACATTGGTCAGCGCCTCCTGCGCCAGCCGATAGATCGCGGCCTCCAGGCTTGGAGGCAGCGGCCCGATGTCGGCGCAGTCCACCGACACGTCCAGCGTCGGGCTGTTGCGGGCGAAGAAGCGGCCGAGCGCGTCGAGCGCGGCGGCCAGTCCCAGTTCCTCCAGCGCGACCGGGCGCAGGCGGTCGAGAATACGCCGGTTGGTGGCCTGGAGCGCGTCGATGGTCTCGATCAGCCCGTCGAGCGCGGCGTCCGGCGCGGCGCGCCGCGCCTCGCCGGCCTGCGCCCGCGCGGCGAACAGATAGGGGCCGATCTCGTCGTGCAACTCGCGCCCGATCTCCTTGCGCTCCTCGTCCTGGATCGAGACCAGCCGCGCCCGTAGTTGCCGGTTCTCGCGTTCGGCCGCCTCCAGCGAGGCGCCGAGGGCGTTGAAGCGGGCGAGCAGGGGGGCGAATTCGGGCGCGCCCTGTTCGGGCAGCCGGGCGGCGTAATCGCGGCGGCCGAGCGCGGCCAGACCCGCGTTGAGACGCTCCAGCGGCGCCAAGGCGAAACGCGCGACCAGAGAGATCGCCGCGAAGCCGAGCGCGGCGGAGGCCGCGCCGTCCAGCGTGAGCGTAACGAGGCTGTCCCAGAGTTCGCCGATCTCGTCGTCGGGATCGCCCTCGACGACGAAGGCGCCGACAATGCGGCCCTGCACGCTCGCCGCGACGGTTTGCGCGATGAAGCGCGGCCGCACCAGCGCCACGAACCAGGCCGGCGGGCGCGGACGGGTCGGCGCGGCGCGCACCGCCGCCGCGCCCTCCGGCCGAAAGGCGACGCGCACATGGCGCAGCCGGTCGAAACTCGTCGCCAGCGCCGCCAGGCGTTGATCCAGATCCGGCCCCGGCGCGACGCCCTTGACCGCCTCGCGCAGCGCGCCGCTCGCCAGCGCCGTGGCGTTGGCGACCTCGGGGTCGATGCGGCGGCTGGCGCCGTGCAAGGTGAGGGCGATGTCGAACGCGATCAGCAGCGCCAGCACGGCGGCGAATGCGAGGCTCAGGCGACGGCGAAGGGACAGGGCGGCCATTCCTGCGCTATAGCATGCGGGGCGCCGGGTTGGGCGCGAGCCGGGGAGGGCGGGATTTGCGTCTGTTGATCGTCGACGATCACCCCGTCGTCGTCACCGGCTGCCGGGCGATCTTCGCCGGCCGCGCCGAAGTGGAGACGTTCGCCGTCGCCGACGGCGCGGGCGGAATCGCGGCGTTCTTCGACTGGGCCGCCGATCTCGCGCTGATTGACATCAACCTGCCCGATCTCTCCGGCTTCGAGGTGATCCGGGCCATCCTCGCGCGCGCCGCCGAGGCGCGGCTGATCGCCTTCAGCATGAACGCCGAGCCCGCCATCGCCGCGCGCGCCATCGAAGTCGGCGCGCGCGCCTATCTGACGAAATCCGATCCGCCCGAGCGATTTCTCGACGCGGTCGACGCGCTGAGCGCGGGCGACACCTACCTGACGCCGGCGATGGCGCGCGAGATCGCCTTTCTGCACGATCGCTCCGCCGGCGCGCTGTCGGCGCGCGAGAACGACATTCTGCGCCTGCTCGGCGCCGGGAGCGGCCTCGCCGACGTCGCCGCCGAACTCGGCGTTTCCTACAAGACCATCGCCACCAATTGCGCGGCGCTGAAGATCAAACTGGGCGCGCGCACCACGGGCGATCTGGTGCGCGCGGCGGTGGAGAAGCGGAAGCTGTGACGGCGAGGCGCGTCAAATCAGCCGGCCGCGCCGCCGCATCACCAGCGCGACGGCGCCGAGCAACGCGTGGTTGCGCGGAAATTTGGCGATTTCGATGCGCACGCGATGCGCTTCCGGCGTCTCCTCGCGCTTGATCAGCGTGTGGCGCTCGTAGGAGGCGATCAGCGGCGCCAGCAACGCGTCGCCCGCCAACGCCGCGCGGCCGCCAATCAGGATCAGGCCGGGATTGAGGATCGCGCCGATCATGCCGAGCCCGCGCCCGGCGATCTCGGCGGTGTCGGCGAGCAGGCGGCGGAAACCGACGTCGCCGCGCGCGGCCGCCTCGACGAATTCGTCGACGCCGACCTCGCGTCCGGCCAGGCGCGAGGCGATGGCGACGGCGGGATTGAGGCTCGCCGTCAATTCGAGGCAGCCGCGATTGCCGCAGCGGCAAAGATCGCCGTGCGGGTCGAGCGTCATATGGCCGAATTCGCCGCCGGCGCCGGCGACGCCGGTCAGCACGCGGCCGTTGGCGACGATCGCGCCGCCGACGCCGATGTCGATCTTGAACAACACGAAATCCTCGACGCCGACCGCCGCGCCCCAGGTCATCTCGGCGATCGCCGAGCAGTTGCTCTCGTTGTCGGCGAAGATCGGCCGCTCCAGCGCCGGCTCGAACGCCTCGCGCAGGTTGACGCCGGCCCAGGTCGGGATGATGCTCGCCCGCTGCACCCGCCCATCGGGCGCCACCGGACCGGAGAAGGCGACGCCGACGCCGATCACAGCGCCCCAGGCGACGCCGGCCTCGCGACAGGACTCGCGCAAGGTGCGGCGCGCGGCCTCGACCGCCACCGCCGGCGCATAATCGCGGCCGAGCGGCACAGTTTTTTCAAAAATGACAGAATGCGACACGTCGGCGGCGGTCAGTTTCAGCTCATCGAGCGACAGATGCAGCCCGATGCAGGCGCCCGCGCGCGGGTTGAGCGCGAAGCTCGCGGCCGGGCGGCCGACGCCGCGCGCGGCGTCGGCCGCCGGCGCTTCAACGATGACGCGCGCCTTGCGCAATTCCGCCAGCGCCTGTGAAATGGTGGAGCGCGCGAGGCCGGTGGCACGCGCCAGTTCGTTGGCGGAGACGGCGCCGCGCTCGCTCAACACGCGAACCACCCGCGCTTCGGCGTGATCGGCGTCGGCGTCGTCGAGCAGGGACCGCAATTCGTCCCGCAGCATGAGCGTCCCCCTGGAGCCTGTCGGTTGACAAGCGGAATTCTTTCGAAATAGAAATAATGCAGCGCTGGCAAAAGCGCAAATCCGCGTCGCGGCGATCGAACGCCCCAAGGCGCGCGTGAGGGAGGATCAGGATGCTGACGAAACGAGCGGCGCTCGCTGGAGCGGCCCTTTTGGCCATGATCGGGACTGCGGCCGCGGAGCCCAAGACCAACATGCTGCACCAATGGTCGGAGGGCTCGGACGCCGCCGCGATCGCCAAGCTCGGCGAGATGTTCACCGCCGCCGGCGGCAAGTGGGAGCAGACTTCCATCGCCGGCCACACCGCCAACACGCTCGCCAAATTGCGCGCCGACGTCGTCGCCGGCAACGCGCCGCCCGCGGTTCAGTTGAAGGGCCCTGAGATCGCCGAATGGAACGCCACCGGCATGACCGCGAATCTCGACGATCTCGCCGCCAAGGAAGGCTGGGACAAGGTCGTGGCGCCGGAACTGCTGCCGGTGATGAAGCCGACCGGCCATTGGGTCGCCGCGCCGATGAACATTCATCGCATCAACTGGCTGTGGGGCTCCACCAAGGCGATGGAGAAGGCCGGCATCAAAGAAATGCCCAAGACCTGGGCCGAGTTCAACGCCGATTGCGACAAGGCGCTGGCGGCGGGCTTGAAGTGCATCGCGCATTTCAGCGCCGATTGGACCGATTCGACCACCTTCGAAGTCGTCGTCTATGGGCAGAACATCGATCTCTACCGCAAGGCTTTCGTCGAAGGCGACCCGGCCGCGATGCGCTCGCCCGAGATGGTCAAGGCGTTCGAGCAGATGCGGTTGATGGTCTCCAAATATATGGACCCCGGCATCGCCGGTCGTGACTACAACACCATGGTCAGCATGATCGCCAAGGGCGAGGCCGCCTTCATGATCATGGGCGATTGGCAGATCGGCGTGTTCACCGGCGCGGGGCTGAAGACGCCGGCCGATTATGTCTGCGCCCAGGCGCCGACCGACTGGGGCAAGCCGGGCTTCATCCTCAATTCCGACTCCGTCGTGTTCTTCAAACAGACCGATCCCGACTATATCGAGGGGCAGAAGTTGCTGGCGCAGCTCATCCTGTCGCCGAAATTCCAGACCGTGTTCAACCAGGCCAAGGGCTCGATTCCGGCGCGTCTCGACGTCGATCTCACCCACGGCTTCAACCCGTGCCAGCAATTGTCGCAGAAGGACTTGCAGGCCTCGATCGCCGACCATACGCTGGTGCGTTCGTTCGCCCACAATATGACGATACTGCAAAAATACCGCGGTGCGGCGATGGACGTGATCACCTCGTTCGTCAACAATCCGAAGATGACGCCGAAGGAAGCCGCCAACGCGATGGCGGACGCGGTCGAAGCGCAGAAATGACGGCTTTGGCCGTGAACAAATCCGGCCCGCTAAACGCGCGGGCCGGCGCGCGGCGAACGAAGACCCGACCATGACCTCTGTCGTCAATCGAACCGCGGGCCTCACGCCTGTGTCGCCCGCCTGGCGCGAGCGCCTCGCCGGCTGGACGCCGATCCTCGTCATCGCGCCGTCGCTGGCGGCGAGCTTCATCTATGTCTTCGTCTTCACCGGCTGGACGCTCTACATCTCGCTGTCGAATTCCACATTGCTGCCGAGCTACGGCTTTGTCGGCCTGAAGCCGTATTTCGATCTCTGGTCCAACTCGCGCTGGCAGATCGCCTACGGCAATCTGCTGTTCTTCAGCGTGTTCTATGTCTCTCTATCCATGCTGCTCGGCCTCGGCCTCGCCATCGCGCTCGACAGCCGGGTGCGCGGCGAGAGCATTTTCCGCACCATCTTCCTCTATCCGCTCGCCGTCTCGTTCGCGGTGACCGGCTCGGTGTGGCGCTGGATCTACAGCCCCGACGCCGGCATCGAATATCTGGTGCGCGGGCTTGGTTGGACCGACTTCACCTTCCGCCTGACGACCGACCGCAATCTGGCGATTTACGCGATCATCGCCACCGGCGTCTGGCAATCCTCGGGCTTCGCCATGGCGCTGTTTCTGGCCGGGCTGCGCTCGATTGATCCCGATCTGGTGAAGGCGGCCGACATCGACGGCGCCTCGCGCCTGCGCACCTACCGCAAAGTCGTGCTGCCGAGCATCGCGCCGATCTTCATCTCTGTCGCAGTCGTGCTGCTGCAATTCGCGATCAAGACGTTCGATCTGGTTGTCGCGCTGACCCAGGGCGGGCCGGGCATCGCGACGACGTTTCCCGCCAATTACGTCTACGATCTGATGTTCCAGCGCGGCCAGATCGCCATCGGCGCGGCGGCCTCAATCATGATGCTGGCCGCGCTCGCGCTGGTGCTCGCGCCCTATACGGTCTGGCTGGTATGGCGCCGCAATCGGGAGGCGCGCGGCCATGGTTGATACGTTCCATGCCGAATATCTGACGTCGGTGCGCGCCGAGCGTCGCCGCACCGCGCTCGGCCGCTTCGCGGTCTACGCCTTTCTCTGCTTTTTCGCGTTCATCTATCTGTTGCCGCTGTTCGTGATCGTCGCCAATTCCTTCCGCAGCCTGCCGGAGATCACGCAGAACGGCCTGATCGCGTTCCCGCGCAGTTTCACCTTCGGCGCCTGGTCGAACGCGTGGGGACATTATTGCGTCGCCGGCACCTGTCAGGGCGTGAAGCGCAATTTCTACAATTCGTTGATGATGACGATTCCCGCCACGATCGTCTCGACGCTGCTCGGCGCCGTCAACGGCTACGTGCTGTCGAAATGGCGGTTTCGCGGCTCGGAGTTCCTGTTCGGCTGTGTCACGCTGGGCGTGTTCATGCCCGGTCAGGTCGCGCTGATGCCGTGGGCCTTCATCCTCGGGCGGCTGCATCTGTCAAACACGGTCTATGGCCTCATCCTGGTTCATTCCATTCAGGGCCTGTCGTTCACGACGCTGTTCTGCCGCAACTACTACATCAACATCCCCGACGATCTGATCAAGGCGGCGCGCATCGACGGCGCCGGATTCTGGCGCATCCTGCTCAAGATCGTGCTGCCGCTGTCGCCGCCGATCCTCATCGTCACGGTGATCTGGCAGTTCACCGGCATCTGGAACGAATATTTGTTCGGCGTCGTGTTCACCGGCGGCCGCGAGCAACCGATCACCGCCTCCGTGGTGGCGTTGGCGACGACGGTGATGAATGCGAAGGCCTATGACGTCACCAGCGCGGCGGTGCTGATCGCCGCGATCCCGCCGTTGCTGATCTATTTCTTCGGCGGCAAATATTTTGTGCGCGGATTGACGCAAGGCGCGGTAAAATGAGAGTTCGGCCATGGCGACGCTGACCATCGCGCGGTTGCGCAAGCGCTTCGGCGCCGTGGATGTGCTGAAAGGCATCGACCTCGAGGCGCAAGAGGGCGAATTCGTCGCGCTCGTCGGCCCGTCCGGCTGCGGCAAATCGACGTTGCTCGCCATGATCGCCGGGTTGGAGACGGTGAGCGAGGGCGAAATCCGCATCGACGGCCGCCTCGTCAACGCCGTGCCGCCGAAGGATCGCGACATCGCGATGGTGTTTCAATCTTACGCGCTTTATCCCACGATGACGGCGCGGCAGAACATCACCTTCGGCATGGAGAGCCGCCGCATCCCGAAGCCCGAGCAGGATGCGGCGGTGAAGCGCGTCGCCGCCTTGTTGCAGATCGAGCAACTGCTCCACCGCAAACCGGGGCAACTATCGGGCGGCCAGCGGCAGCGCGTCGCGATGGGGCGCGCGCTGGTGCGCGACCCGAAGCTGTTCTTGTTTGATGAACCGCTGTCGAATCTCGACGCCAAATTGCGCGTCGACATGCGCACCGAGATCAAGAAGCTGCATCAGCGCGTCGGCAAGACCACGGTCTATGTCACGCACGATCAGATCGAGGCGATGACGCTGGCGACCCGCATCGCGGTCATGCATCTGGGTCAGTTGCAACAATTCGATGAGCCGCATGT
Organism: Pseudomonadota bacterium; assembly: GCA_028876585.1. The sequence goes on from JAGWRL010000132.1 coordinate 11,601, forward strand.
CGTCTACAGCCGGCCGGCGAATATGTTCGTCGCCGGCTTCATGGGCAGTCCGTCGATGAATTTCATCCCCGCTGTGCTGACGCAGGTGAACGGCGCGGCGGCGGTGGAAGTGGCGTTGTTTGGCGGCGGCGCGGCGCGGTTGCCGCTGCCCTATAAGCCATCGCGCACGCCGGCGGGAGGCCGCGTCGTGCTAGGCGCGCGGCCGGAACATCTGTTCCGTTACGATGAAGATCTGAAATCGCGCAAGCCGGCGCTGGCGGCGTTCGAGGCGCCGGTCGACGTGGTCGAGCCCACCGGCGCCGAGACGATCGCCGTGTTGCGGCTCGGCGAGCGCGACATCACCGGCCGGTTCGATCCCGATGGCGCGCCGAGGCTGGGCGAGCGCATGAACGTCGGCCTCGACATGGCCAATGTTTGTCTGTTCGACCCCACTGACGAGACTTTAATTGAAAGGGCCGTCGCGTGAGCTTCGCCCAATATCCAAGCCTCGCCGGGCGCGTGGTGTTTGTCAGCGGCGGCGCCACTGGCATCGGCGCCGACATCGTCGAGGCGTTCGCCCGGCAAAAAGCCAAGGTGGCGTTCGTCGATTTGCAGCGCGAGGCCGGCGAAGCGCTGGCTGAACAGATGGCGGCGCTTGGGCTGCCGCGGCCGCTTTGTCTGACTTGCGACGTAACCGACATCGCGGCTTTGCAGGCGACGATCGCGCGCACGCGCGACGCCCTGGGGCCGATTGGCGTGCTGGTCAACAATGCGGCCA
>JAGWRL010000133.1 GCA_028876585.1 Pseudomonadota bacterium
TCGATTCTGGAGACGCCGAGCGGCGCCAACCCGCGCCAGAACGCCTGGTTGACGCTGCAATTGCGGGTCAAGCTCAATTTCTGCGATTCGAAGACCCCGGCGCCGGGCCGCACGGTGCAGCGCGCCGGCCGTTGGTGCGCCCGCGATCTCGATGGTTATCTGTTCCCTCTGCTCGATTGGACGCCGGAGCTGATCGACAAGTTCATGCGCGGCTTCGCCAAGCGCGCGGAAGACACCTGGAACTTCCAGTTCCTGCTGATCACGCCGGGCGATTACGCCGACCTGGATTACGACGCGGACTGGACGGCTTCGATGCCGCTGAAGGTGCGCCCCAACGTGCTCTGCCTGCTGCGCCTGGCGGTGATCGGCCCGAGCGGGTTGCTCGACAATTCGCCCGCCGCCGGCCCGTTGCGCAGCGGCGCGCCGCACCGGACGATCAACGTGTTCAACCTCGACAAGACGGTGAGCGCGGTCGATCTCGCCCCTGACGTGACGCCGACCGCAAATACGCCGAGCCGGCGAAACATCTCCAGCTTCAACGACGGCAGTTTTCGCTCCGACGACCGCGACTATGACGATTCCGATCTGTTCCGCCCGCGCGTGATCGACGCGGCCAACAAGGTGCATCACAACACGATCGGCCACGAGGTCGGCCACGCGCTCGGCCAGGCCCACATTCGCGGCCTCGACGGCGACGCCACCTGCGCGCTCGGTTCGGCGACCGGCAATGACGGGCGCTGCTACGGCGCCGACATGGAGGGCTGGGACATCATGGGCGGCGGCGATCGGGTCTATCTCGTCAACGCGATTTCGTGGAAGGAGCGCATCGCCCTGCACACCGGCCTGCCGTCGACGCGCTGGCCGGCCACCGGCGTCACCGCGACCCCGCCGCGCAGCCTGCCCGCCGCCATCGCCAACACCAGCTTCGCCCCGACGACCTGGTGAGGGGCCGCTGGACGCGCGGCGAGGGCGCCGCTATCCCTGGGTCGCCCGAATGCTGCGAGACCTGTCTGATATGACCAAGCCGCGTCGATGGCTGCTGGCGCTGGCGGCGGCGGCCCTGATGTCTGGCGCCGCGCGTGCCGACATGCGCGTCTGCAACAACACCCATATGCTGGTGAACTACGCCGTCGGCTACGTCGCCGGCGAGCGCTTCGCCACCGAGGGTTGGTGGACGGTGACGCCGGGCTCGTGCTCGACGGCGCTGCACGGGCCGCTGCCGGGGCGGTTCGTCTATCTCTACGCGATCGACATCGACGCGGTGGACGTGCTGGCGGGCAAGGTGTCGATGTGCGTCGACCGCGGCAAATTCCATGTTCTCGGCATTTCCGATTGCTGGCGGCGCGGCTTGCAGGCGGTCAACTTCGCCGAGATCGACACCGGCGGCGCGACGGATTGGACGACGTTCCTCACCGATCCGCGCAAATAGTTCAGTTGCCGTTCTTCATCGTTTCGAGTTCGTCCGGCGCGTAGAGTTCGCCCAGCAGGGTGAGGAAATCGCGCGCGGCGAGCGCGCGGGCGCGGTCGAGCAGATAGGGCGCGGGGCTCGACGGCTCGACACGGCGCAGATGCGCGGCGACCTGCTCGATCAAGCCGAAGGCGCGGGCGCGGCTTTCCGCCGCCGGCGCGTCGCCGGGGGAGAAATCGAGCGCCGGCGCGTCTTGCAGGCTGCTGACGGGAATCGCAAAGGCGCCCTCGGGGCCGACGAACACGCGCGCGTTGTCGGCGTGGCGCGGCGCGAGCAGGCGCATCACCTCATAAAGGTTCTTGCCGAGCGTGGCGCGCGCCTGCGCGATCAACAACAGCGCCGGACTCGACGGCTCCTGGTTCTGGAAATAGCCCAGCGCCGAGGCGAGCGCGGCGTCGACGTCGGACAGCACGGCGAAGCTCGCCTCACCCTGCTGCGGCTCGTCCGGCGCGCCCTCCGTGGCGACGCTCGCCGGCGCGAGAGTGGGGTCGCGGCGCACCCGCGCGGCCTGCGCGAAGTCGAGCATCTTCTCGACCAGCGGCGCCAGCGCGTTGAACCGCACCGCGCCCGCCGCGCCGGCGCGCTCGGCGGTCACCTCGGCGATCGCGCCGAGATCGTCGCGCAGCCGGCTCAGGGTCGCGTGCAAGTTGGCCAGCGCGTCGGCGTCGATGTTGGTCAAAATCCGCTCGACGACGCCGGCGGAGGCGAGCTTCTCGCCCTCGCGCAATTTGACGTCGCCGGCGTTCACCATCACCGCGCGATAGGAGAGCGGGCCTTCGCGTTCGGATTGCAGCAGGGTCGCGTATTGCAGCGGCAGGATGACGACGGGGCCGTCGTCGAGCGTGCCGAGTTGCGCGAGCCGCGAGGAATAATCGCCCTCCTCGCCGCGCGGATGCGCCTCGTCCCAATATTGGCTCAACAGCGCCGCGATCTCCGCCACGGCGCGGGCGAAGCCGTAAAAGTCGCGGTTGAGCACGGCGAGCTTGGCCACCAGCAGCACAAGGCGCAGATCGTGGGTGCGCTTGCGCAATTGCGCCGCGACGGCGAAGGCGGCGGGGAAGTCGATGCTCTTGCGCTCGAAGTCGAAAAACGAGGCCGGCAATAGCCCTTCGGTCGCGGCGAGAAAATTCATGAAATCAGGATCGCCGGTCAGGTCGAGATCGGGCCCGCACGGCTCCTCCGGCGAAATCGGCGCGATGGTCAAACTCTCCGTCATGTCGCCCTCCGGGCCCGCGAAGCGAAAAAAGCCGCGCGGCGGACCGTAATATCGGGATAGCATAGTTCGCCAGCCCTGGGAGCGCGCGCGAAATCCGATGAGCGGTCCGAACGACAGCGGCGCCGGCGACACGCCGACCGGCGACCTCAAATTCCCAACCGTCGACGTCGGCCTGAGCCTGCCTTCGCCGAAATTCCGGCTGCATTTGTATTTCGACACGCCGCGGCTGGTCTGGCGCCCGGCTTTGGCCACGCCGCCGGCGCCGCGCGACCAACCGGCGTTCCTGCGGCTCGACGATCCGTTCGCCGCCGTGCTGGCGTTCGAACGCTACATCCTCGACGGATCGCTGCTGTTCTCCATGCGCCGCCCGAGCTTCGACGTGATCGACAAGGCGTTCCTCGACGCGCCGCTCGCGCCGCCGGCGCTGCTGCCAAGCTTCGCGCAGATGCGCGCCCAGGAGGAGGATGCGTTCTATCGCCGGTTGGGACGGAGCGCGCCGCTGTTCGGCGCCCCGGCGCCGACGCCGTTGTTGACGCCGCCGCTGATCGGCCCGCCGCCGCCTTCGCCGTTCTACAAACTGCCCGATCCGGCCGCGATGCGCGCCGACCCGGCCGCGCCCAAGGCCGGCGCCGTCGGCGACATTCTAAAGGCGCTGCACGGCCTGCCGATCGTGCAGGAAAATCTCAACAAGCTGAGCGACGAGGGCCTGCGCCAGGTGCGCGTGTTGAAGACAGAGTGGGACAAGGCGCCCTGGCTCGACCGCATCACCGCGATCACCATCGCCGCGCCGCTGGCGGCGGGCGTGGTCGGGGCGGCGGTGGGGCCGAGCGAATCGCGCCACCTGGCGTTCGGCGCCTTGAAAGGCGCCGACGTGCCGGTGCCCTGGGTTCCCGGCCTGTCGTTTCATGTCGACGATTTCGGCAAGGCCGATCCGTTCCTGCTCGGCAAACCCACCGACCCGCATCAACCGCAGGCCATGCAATTCGGCCTCAAGCTCGACGTGTTGAAGGCGATCCCCGCCTTCGCCAAAGTGTTCTAACGCCTTCGTCATTCTGCTAACATCGATCAGCCGCAACCACCGAGGCTCTCATGTCCGATCTCTCCCAAGACGACCGCATCGGCAAGCTCACCACCCCCGCCGGCGGCGACACATTCGTGCTCAACCGTTTCGAGGGCACGGAAGGATTGGGCGCGTTGTTTGAATATCGCGTCGGCGCGCTTTCGCTCAAAGAGGATTTCGACCTCAACTCCATGATCGGGCGCAATTGCGATGTGCGGATCAAAGCCGTCGACGGGTTGGAGCGCCACTTCAACGGCGTGCTATGCGAGGGCAATTACACCGGCGGGCAATATGGGCTGTTTGGTTATCAGTTCGTGCTGCGGCCCTGGCTGCATCTGCTGTCGCGCACCTCGGACTGCCGCATCTTCGCGAAAATGAAGCCCAACAAGATCATCACGCAGGTGTTTTCCGACCGCGGCTTCTCCGACTTCCGCGAGAACCTCAAGGAGGATTATCCGACGCTCGAATACACCGTGCAGTACCGCGAGACCGACCTCAACTTCGTCTGCCGGTTGATGGAGAAATACGGCATCTATTATTATTTCGAGCACACGGAGTCCAAACACACGCTGGTCCTCTGCGACTCGCCGAGCTGCCACGAGAAAATCTCCGGCCTGCAACCCGTGCCGCTGCTGCCCGTCACCGTGGAGACGCGGCGCGACCGGCAGCAGTTCGATTCGTGGTCGAGCGCGCGCGCGTTGCAAACAGGCAAGGATGCGCTCAACGACTATTTCTACGAAAAGCCCAGCCAGGACCTGCTCGCCAAGTCCGACAAACATGGCGACTATGAACATTCGACGCTGGAGACCTACGACTATCCCGGCGGCTACGACAACAAATCCGACGGCGAGAAATGGGCGAAGGTGCGGGTCGAGGCGGTGCAGGCGCTCGACGATCACCGCATCGCCATCGGCGCGGCGCCGTCGATGATCCCTGGCGGCAAATTCACCCACGAGAACAATCCGGCAAGCGGCGACAACAAGGATTACGTCGTGCTGCGCTGCACGCATTCCTATGTCGATCAGACCTACATCTCCGGCGGCGGCGCGCCGGTCGCCTATGCCGGGACCTATGAGTTGATGGACGCGAGCCGGCAGTTCCGCTCGATCCTCGCCACGCGTCGCTCTGTGGTGGTGGGCTGGCAATCGGCTTTGGTCGTCGGCCAGCAGGGCGAGGAGATCGACGTCGACGAACAGGGCCGCATTCTCGTGCAGTTCTACTGGGACAGGAAGAAGGACAATTCGCGCCGCATCCGCGTCGCGCAATTCTGGGCCGGCAAGACGCGCGGGGCATGGTTCTGCCCGCGCATCGGCGACGAGGTGCTGGTGCAATACGAGGACGGCGATCCCGACCGGCCGATGGTGGTCGGCTCGGTCTACAACGGCGAGAACACGGTGCCGACCACATTGCCGGACAAGAAGACCCATTCCGGTCTGCTGACCAAATCGAGCAAGAACAGCGACGGCTACCACATGCTGATGTTCGACGACACGGTCGGCCAGGAGCGGGTGAAGCTGCGCTCGCAGAAGGATCTGATGTTCAAGGCGCTCAACAACGAGCAGCGCGACATCCTGATGGATCAGACCGAGAATGTCGGCAAGGACGAGACGATCAACGTCGGCATGGACATGGCGAATGACATGTCGAAGGGCGGCGGCAACTGGACGCTCAACGCGTTCAAGACGGCGACGATCAATGTCGGGCCGCAGGGCATGCCGCTGACGCAGATCGCGATGACGCAACAGGACATCACGCTCAGCGTCGGGCCGGGAGGGTTGTTCGCCAAGATCGTGATGAACGCGAGCGGGATCAGTTTCACGGTGATGGGGGGGCTCACCACACATTCGTGGACGGCCGCCTCGACGTCGTTGATGTCGCCGACGATCAGTGAAACCGCATTGGCGGCGATCAGCATGATGGCGCCCTCGGGCGTCACGGCCGCCACGACGCTCAATACGCCGGCGCTGGTCGCGGGCGGCGCCATCGTCGGCGGCGTTCCGATCTGAGGAGGCGCGCGTGAACCGCATCCGTTTCACTGAGGCCGCCGATGTGTTCGCCGCCTATCCGCTGCTGGAGCATTTCGCCGCGCGCCCCACCGGCCCGCGTGCGCCGCTCGACTACGTGCGCGATCTGATGGCGGCGCCGCCGCCCAGCGCCGCGCTCGCTTTCCTCGCCCATCTGCTGCCGCGCCGCGAGGCGATCTGGTGGGGATGCCAATGCGTCAGCGCGGCGTCGCCGGCGCGCGCGCCCGGCCTACAACTCGCGCAGCGCTGGGTGCGCGGTCCTGACGAAGCGCTGCGGCGCGAGGCGCTGGCCTACAGTCAGGCCAGCGACCTGAAGGCGCCGGACGCCTGGTTGGCGCGCGCCGTCGGCTATTCCGGCGGCAGTCTGCTCGCGCCCGATCAACCCGCGACGCCGCCGGCGCCGGACGCCTGCGCGCAGGCCGTCAACGCCGCCGCGGTGCTGGCGGCGGCGGCGCAGCCGGCGCCGGCGGTGCTGCCGTGGATCAGAGCTTTCGCCGAGGCGGGGATCAGATTCGCGCAAGGCGGGGAGGCGCGGGTCGACGCGCCGGCAAAGGCTCAATCGCCGCTGTCGCCCCAATAGAGCGGCGAGCCGTAGACGCGCCGCCGGACGTCCTCATAAGTCCAATACGGCGCCGCGCCCGCCGCATAGGCCGGCACGCCCTCGATCACGCGCGACTCGATGTCGACGACATAGCCGCCGAGGTTGGAATCGTATTTCAGTTTCGACCACGCAATCGTGAAGTCGTCGCCGCCGAAGCCGAGGATGTCGTCGAACGACAGGATCGCGTAGACGGCTTTGCCCGAGCGCTTGTCGAGCGTCACGTCCTCGATCGAACCGAGCCTCTCGCCGTGCGGGGAGTACACGTTCGCGCCCTGCACCTGGCTGGCCTTGATCAACGAACCGCGCGGCGTCGCGAAAGTATCCATCTCCAGCCTCCTGTCGTCTGTTGCTCAATCAACTCGGCGCGGCCGGGCGGGTTCCGTCGCGGGAGCGGAACGATCTCCTTTTCGCCGGCGTTCAAAGCCGAGGGGCGCGGGCGCGGATACAGGAGAGCCAGATGCTCGGGACGATCCTGCTGATTATCCTCATACTTGCGGTGCTGGGCGCGCTGCCGAGGTGGCCCTACAGCTCGGGCTGGGGATACTACCCCAGCGGCGGCGCGGGATTGTTGCTGCTGATCGTCGTCATTCTGCTGCTGGCGGGGCGGATCTAGCGGCGCCGCCGGCGCTCAGAAGGAAATGGCCCAGCGCTCCATGTCGTCGCGGGCGCGCGACGAGAGCGCGCGTTTGCGCGCCGCGCCGCGCTCGGGGCCGCGCAGCTTGCGGCCGCTGGCGTCGTGGGCGGGCGGTTCGATCGGCGGGAACAGGCCGAAATTGACGTTCATCGGCTGGAACGAGCGCGGGCCGGCCTCGATCGAGGCGATATGGCCGCCGGTGATATGGTTGATCAACGCGCCGACGGCGGTGGTCGGCGGCGGCGGCTCGATCGTCTGGCCCAAAGCCTCCGCCGCCGTCAGGCGACCGACGATCATGCCGATCGCGGCGCTTTCGACATAGCCCTCGCAGCCGGTGATCTGGCCGGCGAAGCGCAGTTGCGGGCGCGCCTTCAGGCGCAACTGCCCGTCGAGCAGGCGCGGCGAATTGAGGAACGTGTTGCGATGCAGGCCGCCGAGCCGGGCGAATTCGGCCCGTTGCAGGCCGGGGATCATGCGGAACACGCGCGATTGCTCGCCATATTTGAGCTTGGTCTGAAAGCCGACGATGTTGAACAGCGTGCCCAGCGCATTGTCCTGCCGAAGTTGCACGACGGCGTAGGGCTTTTTCGTCGGCGCGTGCGCGTTGGTGAGGCCAACTGGCTTCATCGGGCCGTGGCGCAGGGTCTCGCGGCCGCGCTCGGCCATCACTTCGATCGGCAGGCAGCCGTCGAAATAGGGCGTGCCCTCGAATTCGCGGAACTCGGTCTTTTCCGCCGCCAGCAGCGCGTCGACGAAGGCTTCGTAGGCGTCGCGGTCGAGCGGGCAATTGACATAGGCTTCGGCGTCGCCGCCGGGCCCGGCCTTGTCATAGCGCGATTGCCGCCAGGCGATGTCGAAATCGATGCTCTCGTGATGCACGATCGGCGCGATGGCGTCGAAGAAGGCGAGCGAGGTCTCGCCGGTCGCGGCGAGAAGGGCCTGCGCTAGCGCCGGCGAGGTGAGCGGGCCGGTGGCGAGAATGGTCAGGCCCCAATCCTGCGGCGGCAGGCCGGTCACCTCGCCGCGCTCCAGCGTGATCAGCGGCTCGGCCAGGATCGCGGCCTCGACCGCCTGCGCGAAGCCGTCGCGGTCGACCGCCAGCGCGCCGCCGGCCGGCACCTGATGCGCGTCGGCGGCCTGCATCACCAGCGAGCCGAGCCGGCGCATCTCGCGATGCAGCACGCCGACCGCGTTGTTGTCGGCGTCGTCGGAGCGGAACGAGTTGGAGCAGACGAGTTCCGCCAGGGTCGCGGTGCGATGCGCCTCGGTGCCGCGGGTGGGGCGCATCTCGTGCAGAATGACGGGCACGCCGGCCTTGGCGGCGGCCCAGGCGGCTTCCGACCCGGCGAGACCGCCGCCGACGATATGGATGGGTTTCATGCGACGGGTTCAAACAAAGCTGTCGGGGTCCGTCAAGCCGCCGGCCCGCCGACAACAAAACCTCGCCGCGCGGGAGGCGCGGCGGGCGGGCTCGGACGTCGCCGGGGAGGATCGGCGGCGCCCAACGCATAGTGTGTCGCTCAGGCGGCCTTGCGCGAGGCGCCGGCGGCGATGAACGGGATGTCGCCGCGACGGACGCCGATGTCGTCGAGCTCGCGGTCGGTGAGCTGGGACAATTCACGCACCGCTTCGCGGTAACGGCGCCAAGCGTTGAGCTTTTCGGTGATCGACTTGAACGGAGTCATATGACTCTCCTTTGTTAGAAACTCGCGTGGGGCGCGCTTTCGCCTCGCCGCTGCACTGCAACATAGAGCGCGAGGGGGCCCGCGAGTAGAGGAGATAGCTCGACCCAGCTATGCAAAAATAGCTGAACAAATGATCGTAGGCGAAACGTTTCATTCATATTCCGTGGGTATGCGGAAGAAAAAATTCTGAATAAAAGAAAATCACTCATAATTACGTAGAAAATCTTGAAAAACGCAAAATCACACCAGCGTCACGCTTGTGTCATTAGCATGGCTGAATAATTGCTGCGATGCGA
>JAGWRL010000134.1 GCA_028876585.1 Pseudomonadota bacterium
GTCCTCCGGCGCCGACGTCGTCGGCCTCGCCAACGCGGGCGCCGACCTCTACACCGCGATGAAACAGGCGCGCGAATTCGGCCTCACGCCCAAACAGAAGCTCGCCTGTTTCGTGCTCAACATGACCGGCATCCCCGCGATCGGCCTCGACGCCGCGCAGGGCTCCAGCGTCGCCACGCCCTTCTATTGGGACTTCAACGACGGCACCCGCGCTTTCGCCAAACGCTATCAGGCCAAACATCCCAAGAAAATGATGCCCAACGACATGCACGCCGGCATGTACGCCGCGACCGCGCATCTGCTCAAAGCCTATGCGCAGACGAAGAGCGCCGACAATGGCAAGCAGCTCGTCGACGCCATGAAGGCGATGCCGACCGACGACCCGCTGTTCGGCAAAGGAATGATCCGCGCCGACGGCCGCCACATCCACCCGGTCTATCTGATGCAGGTCAAGAGCCCGGCGGAATCGACCGGCCCCTGGGACGCGTTCAAGCTGGTCTCGACCGTCAAGCCGGAGGACGCGTTCCGCCCGCTCAATCAGGGCGGCTGCCCGTTCATCAAGGCGTGAGGCGGGGCGCGCCGGCGAGCCCTTTTGCGGACCAAGCCCGCTTGCGCTTGGCCGCAAGAGGCTCGATCTTGCGCGGATGCTGAAAACCCCGCTTTCGATTCTCGATCTCGCGCCGGTGCCGCAGGGCGGCGGGCCGGGCGACGCCTTGCGCAATTCGCGCGACCTCGCCCGCCACGCCGACCGATGGGGCTACACCAGGTACTGGCTGGCCGAGCACCACAACATGGTCGGCATCGCCAGCGCCGCGACGGCGGTGGCGATCGGCTATGTGCTGGAGGGCACGTCGCGCATCCGCGTCGGCTCCGGCGGAATCATGCTGCCCAATCATTCGCCGCTGGTGATCGCCGAGCAGTTCGGCACGCTGGAGGCGCTCTATCCCGGCCGGGTCGATCTCGGCCTCGGGCGCGCGCCGGGCACCGACCAGCTCACCTTGCAGGCGTTGCGCCGCTCGCCCGAGGCGGCGCAGGATTTTCCCCATGACGTGATGGAGTTGCAGGCGCTGTTCGGCGAGCCGGCGCCGCACCAGAAGGTGCGCGCGGTGCCCGGCGCGGGTTTGCGGGTGCCGCTGTGGATTCTCGGCTCCAGCCTGTTTGGCGCGCAACTCGCCGCCATGCTCGGCCTGCCGTTCGCCTTCGCCTCGCATTTCGCGCCCGAGGCGCTGAAGCCGGCGCTGGCGATCTACCGCGAGAAGTTCGAGCCTTCCGAGCAGCTTGCGCGCCCGCATGCGATGGTCGGCTGCAACGTGATCGTCGCCGACACGGCGGCTCAGGCGAAGCGGCTGTTCACCTCGCCGCAGCAGAGTTTCGTCAACCTCGTGCGCGGGACGCGCGGACGCCTGCAACCGCCGATCGACGACATCGAGACCTATTGGACGGCGCCGGAAAAGGCGCATGTCTCGCGCATGCTGGCCTGCTCCTTCGTCGGCGCGGCGGCCGAGGTCGCCGACCGGCTGCACGGCTTCATCGCCGATACGGGCGCGGACGAGTTGATCGTCGCGGCGGCGATCTACGATCACGGGGCGCGGCTGCGGTCCTACGAATTGTTGGCGCAGGCGATGGTGTAGACGAGCGGCGTTCGCGTCTTGACGATGGACGCGGACGAGCTTCTATTCGGCGCACAAAGCGGCGCCAAAGCCGTCACAGTTGGGGGGCGATGCGGATGATTGACGCACGGGGCGCGCGCGCGGGGACGCGCGAAGGCGTTACGCTGATTTTTCCCATCGTGCTCGCCGTCGCCGGCGCGGTGCTGATCGCGCCCGTCATTCCCTCGATAAGCCGCGCCTTCCAGGATTCGCCGCATGTCGAGGTGCTGGTTCCGGTCGCGATCACGATGCCGGCTTTGATGCTGGCGCTGTTTTCGCCGATCGCGGGCGGCCTTGCCGACCGGCTCGGCCGACGCAACCTGCTGGTGGCGGCGCTGGCGGTTTATTCCTTCGTCGGCACGGCGCCGCTGTGGCTGGCCTCCTTGCCTTTGATCATCGCCTCGCGCGCGCTGCTCGGCGTTTGCGAATCGATGATCGTCATTTGCTCGACGGCGCTGATCGGCGATTATTTTTCCGGCGCCGAGCGCGAGCGCTGGCTCGGCTATCAGGCGGGCGTCGCCGCCATTTCCGCGGTGATTTTCATCCTGATCGGCGGCGCCTTGGGGGAGACGAACTGGCGCGCGCCGTTCGCGGCCTACGCCGTCGCCGCCGTCCTGATCGCGCCGATCCTGTTGTTCATCCGGGAACCGGCGGCGCACGCGCACGCCGCCGTTCGGGCGAAAATTGACTTCCGCCTGCTCGGGTCGATCAGCGCCATCGCCTTCGTCGCCAGCGTCATGTTCATGGTGGTGCCGATCCAACTCGGCTTCCTGCTTGAGCGCCACGGCCCGGCGTCGCCCGAGACGATCGGCATGGCGACGGCGGCCAACAGCTTCACCGTCGCCGTCACCGCGTTCCTTTTCCAGCGCCTGACGGGCGTCAAATTCTCGGTGATGGCGGCGGCGGCGCTGCTGTTCCTGGCGGCGGGCCTGGCGGTGATCGCCTGGTCCTCCACCTTCCCCGTGGCGACGCTGGGATCGGCGGTGCACGGCATAGGCTGGGGCCTCGCGCTGCCGGCGCTGCTGTCCTGGGCGATGCAACCGCTGCCGCAGGACGTGCGCGGGCGCGGCGCCGGCGTGTTCATGGGCGCGGTGTTCATCGGCCAATTCCTCAGCCCGCTGATCGTGCTCGCCTTCAAGGCCGGCGGCGACCTGACCAGCGCCGTGTTGACCATGGCGGCGATCTGCGCGCTGACGGCGCCCGCCGCAATCCTTTATGGCCGCAGCGTCGGCGAAGTTCGGAGCGTGCAATGAGACTTCAGGACGCCAATCAACTGCTCGACGCCAACCCCCACCCGTTCGAGGAGGGCTGCAAGCTGCTGCCGGACGGCGTCGGCGTGGTCGCGGCGCGCACCGAGATGCCGGGCTGCAAAGGCGCGATGATCGATTGGTGGTTCAGCCACATCCACACCACCGAGCAATATAAGGAATGGCATCCCGCCGATCACGTCTGGTCGGATTGGAAGGGTCCGCGCGACAAGGGCGTCTATATCGGCGGCACGCACCTCATTCACGAGCGGCTCGGCAGCGAGCGGGTGCACAAGCTCAAGCTCAATTTCCGCGACCCCTCCGCCATTCTCGATGTCAGCCGCTTTCGCGCGGCCGGCGTCTCGACGGCGGTGTATGGACGCGGCGGGCCGCTGCACCTGCCGCTGTGGACCGCGCATGTGCTGCACCTCGTCCACGACACCGCCGAGGGATGCGTCATGCGCTCGCGCTTCTGGTTCGGCGACGTTTCGCCCGCGATTCCGCTGCTCGCCGGCATGATCCGGCGCGACATGACGAGCGCGCAAGCGATGCAGGGCCTATTGACGCACTGCAAAATCGAGATGAATCGGCTGGCGTCGTTCCTGCCGGAAAAATATCGTCAGGCGACCCGTGGTTCCGCTGCGTAAGCTGGCGATTCGCGCGGCCTGACGCCCACGCCATCGGCGCCGCCGCCACACCTGCAAAGATTCTGCCCTAGAACTGGGCGCCTAGCCCAAATTGCGGATTGAATCGTTCGCATACGAACCTTACCTTGGCTTCGGATATCGCGGAGTCCGCAGATTCGGCAGGGAGCGTTATGTTGCTCAACAGCGCCTATCAATACCAGCTCTATGAGATGGCCCACGCCGCGCTCGCCCCGGCCCGCGCGTTCTCCGACGCGGCGCATTTCATGTTCCGCAACCCGTTCAACCCGCTCGCCTCGACCCCGTTCGGCCGCAACGTCGCCGCCGGCGCGGAGTTGTTCGAGCGGATGACGCGACGCTACGGCAAGCCGATCTTCGGCCTCAATACGGTGAAGGTCGAGGGCGTCGAACACGAAGTGCTGGAGTAGGTCGTCTGGTCGCGGCCGTTCTGCAACCTGCTGCATTTCGTGCGGCCGACCCTGCCCGGCCACGAATCGCAGCCTTCGCTGTTGATCGTGGCGCCCATGTCGGGCCATTACGCGACCCTGCTGCGCGGCACGGTCGAGGCGTTCCTGCCGACGCATCGCGTCTATATCACCGACTGGGCCGATGCGCGCATGGTGCCGATGGCGGTCGGGCGGTTCGATCTCGACGATTACATCGACTATCTCAAGGAGATTCTCCAGGCGCTCGGCCCCGGCGTGCATACGCTGGGCGTGTGCCAGCCCTCCGTGCCGCTGCTGGCCGCCGTCTCGGTGATGGAGGCCGAGGACGACCCGTGCAGCCCGGCGTCGATGACGCTGATGGGCGGCCCTATCGACACCCGCAAGAGCCCGACCGCGGTCAATCAGCTCGCCGAAAAGCGCGGCGTCGAATGGTTCCGCAGCAATTGCCTGCAAACCGTGCCGTTCCCCTATCCCGGCTTCGGCCGACAGGTCTATCCCGGCTATCTCCAACTGTCCGGCTTCATGGCGATGAACATCGACCGCCACGTCAACGCTCACATGGACATGTTCCAGCATCTGGTCAAAGGCGACGGCGATTCGGCCGAGAAGCACCGCGAATTCTACGACGAATATCTCGCGGTGATGGACCTCACGGCGGAGTTCTACCTGCAAACCATCGACACGGTCTTCGTCGAGCACCGCATGCCGCGCGGGGTCATGACCCATCGCGGCCAGCCCATCGACCTTTCGGCGATCCGCCGGGTCGGGCTGATGACCGTCGAGGGCGAGAACGACGATATTTCGGGTATCGGCCAGACCTATGCGGCGCAGGATCTCTGCACGTCGCTGCCGGCGCCCCTGAA
>JAGWRL010000135.1 GCA_028876585.1 Pseudomonadota bacterium
CAGCGCACGTCGGCGCCGAGCGACTTCAGCGTCTCGATCAGCACGGCGGTCTGGATCGTCATGTGCAGCGAGCCGGCGACGCGCGCGCCCTTGAGCGGCTGCGCCTTGGCGTATTCCGCCCGCGTCGCCATCAGGCCCGGCATTTCCGTCTCGGCGATGGCGATTTCTTTGCGCCCGTATTCGGCGAGTTTGATGTCGGCGATGGCGTAATCGGGGGTCATGGCGTGCCTCTGCGGTTGCGTTCGCCGCCTCCTAGCAGAGCGGGCGAGATAGCGCAATGCACATATAAAGAAGTCTTTATATCGTTATCGCATGAACAAGCGCACAGGCTTCGTTAACGTCGACCCGGCGCGGATCGGGCCGGCGCTTTGCAAGCGCGCGACGATCGGCTAGTGTCGGACAAGCAAGAAACGCGCCGTGTTGGCGCGCTCCCACCTCCGGTTGATATCGTATGGCGTTGTCGGCGAAACTTGCGATGCGTCAGGGCCAGACAATGGTCCTCACGCCGCAATTGTTGCAGGCGATCAAGCTGTTGCAGATGCCGAGCGGCGAGCTTACCGCCTTCATCGAGGCCGAGTTGGAGCGCAACCCGCTGCTCGACCGCGCCGAGGAGCGGATCGAACCGGAGGCGCCGTTCGAGATCGCCGCGCCCGAGGCCGCCCCCGGCGATTGGGCCAGCGAGACGATGCCGGTGGAAAACGCCGATCTCGCCCACGATCTCGGCACCGAAATCGACAACGCCTTCGACCCCGACCGCGCCGTCACCCCCGCCGAACCCACGCCGCAGGCGGACGGCCCGTCGTTGACCGGCGGCCAGTTCTCCGGCTCGGGCGGCGGCGGCGGCGAGGACCCCGCCAATATCGAGGCCTATGTCGCCGCGCAGGAGAGTTTCTCCGAGTTTCTCACCCGTCAGGCGCTCGTCGCGCTGCCCGATCCCGGCGACCGGCTGATCGCCGCCGCGCTGATCGACGGGCTCGACGAAGCCGGTTATTTCCGCGGCGACCTCGCCGAGGTCGCAGCCCTCCTCGGCGCCCCGCTCGAGCGCGTCGAGCGCGTGCTCACCCAGTTGCAGACGCTGGAGCCGACCGGCGTGTTCGCGCGCGATCTCGCGGAGTGCCTCAGCCTGCAACTGATCGAGCGCGACCGGTTCGATCCGGCGATGCAGGCGCTGATCGCCCATCTGCCGCTGCTGGCGCGACGCGATTTCGCGGCGCTGCGGCGGCTGTGCGGCGTCGACGACGAGGACCTCGCCGACATGATCGGCGAGATCAAGCGGCTCGATCCCAAGCCCGGCCGCGGCTTCGATCACGCGCCCGAATCGCTCGCCATTCCCGACGTGATCGTCACCTCGGCGCCGGATTCGGGCTGGCGGGTGGAGTTGAACTCCGAGGCGCTGCCGCGCGTGCTGGTCAACGAAAGCTACGCGGCCATCATCAAGCGCGGCGCCGCGCGCGAGGAGGACCGGCAATATGTCTCCACCCAGTTGCAGAGCGCGCATTGGCTGACCAAGAGCCTGGAGCAACGCGCCCGCACCATCCTCAACGTCGCCAGCGAAATCGTGCGCCAGCAGGACGGATTTCTCGTCGAGGGCGTCTCGGCGCTGCGGCCGCTCAATCTGAAGACCGTCGCCGACGCCGTCGGCGTGCATGAATCGACGGTCTCGCGCGCGACCTCGAACAAATATGTGTCGACGCCGCGCGGCCTGTTCGAGATGAAATATTTCTTCACCGCCTCGCTGCCATCGGGCGGCGCGGGCGAAGCCCATTCGGCCGAGGCGGTGCGCTACAGGATCAAACAGTTGATCGACGCCGAAGACCCGCGCAAAATTCTCTCCGACGACGACATCGTGACGAAACTGCGCGCCAACGACATCGTCGTGGCGCGCCGTACGGTGGCGAAATACCGCGACAATTTGAAGATACCGTCGTCGATGGACCGGCGGCGGCAGAAGATGAGCGGCGCAGCGTTGGCGTGAGCGTGAAGGCTTGGCGCTCAATCAAACGGCGGCCCACCGTCATGACCGGGCTTGTCCCGGTCATCCACGCCGTCGAGCTTCCGCGCAGTTCAGCCCGTGGCGGAAACGTCGCAGATCACATTCCCATCATTGCGAAAGCGGCGCGACGTGGATGCCCGCGACAAGCGCGGGCATGACGAGTTGGTGGGTTTGGCGGCCCGCCGTGACGGCGCAGCGCCCGCCTCAGCCCCGCGACGCCCTCAGCGCAGAATCCAGATCGGCGCAAATATCGTCGATATGCTCCAGCCCGATCGACAGCCGGACATAGCCGTCCGTCACGCCGGTCGCGAGTTGATCCTGCGCCGACAGCTGCGAATGGGTGGTCGTCGCGGGATGGATCGCCAGTGAGCGGGCGTCGCCGATATTGGCGACGTGATAGAACATTTGCAGCGCGTCGATGAAACGCCGGCCCGCCTCGCGGCCGCCTTTGATCTCGAAGCCGACCAGCCCGCCCTGCCCGCCTTTCAGATATTTGCTCGCCCGCTCGGCCGCGTAGCCCGTCTGCTGGCTCGGGTGGATCACCTTCTCCACCTCGGCGCGCTTGGCCAGGAACGCCGCGACGGCGGTCGCGTTGGCGCAATGGCGCTCCATCCTGAGCGGCAGCGTCTCGACGCCCTGCAAGGTGAGGAAGCCGTTGAACGGCGACATCGCGGAGCCGAGATCGCGCAGCAGCGTCGTGCGCGCCTTCAGGATATAGGCGATCGGCCCGAGCGGCTTGGCCGCCTGCGCCCACACCGCGCCGTGATAGCTCGGGTCCGGCGTGTTGAGCGTCGGCTGGCGCTCGGGAAAATCCTCCCATGGGAAATTGCCGCCGTCGATCAGCAGGCCGCCGATCGAGGTGCCGTGCCCGCCCAGAAATTTGGTCGAGGAATAGACGATGATCGCCGCGCCGTGATCGAACGGCCGCGCCAGCAGCGGCGCCGAAGTGTTGTCCATGATCAGGGGGATGCCGAGCGGCCGGCCGATGGCGGCCACTTCCGCGATCGGGAAGGCGATCAGCTTCGGGTTGGGCAGCGTCTCGGCGTAATAGGCGCGGGTGCGCGCGTCGGTGGCGCGGGCGAAATTCTGCGGGTCGGAGGGGTCGACGAAACGCACTTCGATCCCCTGGTCCTTCAGCGTGTTGGCGAACAGGTTCCAGGTGCCGCCGTAGAGATCGGTCGAGGACACCACATTGTCGCCCGCGCGCGCCAGGTTCTGCAACGAGATCGCCGAGGCCGATTGCCCGCTCGCCAGCGCCAGCCCGGCGACGCCGCCTTCGAGCGCGGCGACGCGCTTCTCCAGCACATCGTTGGTCGGGTTCATGATGCGGGTGTAGATGTTGCCGAGTTCCTTCAGCGCGAACAGATTGGCGGCGTGCTCGGCGCTGTTGAACTGATACGAAGTGGTTTGATAGATCGGCACCGCCACCGCGCCGGTCGACGGGTCGGCGCGCCAACCGGCGTGCAGCGCCAGGGTTTCCGGCTTGCTGGACTGCGACATCGAACTCCTCCCACATATCAGACGCTTTGCGCGTCAGGTTTTCATCATACCCCTAAAGATGTCAACTTATCACGCCAACGCCCGCCGCAGCATCGCCTTGTAGGCGCTAGCGTCAAAGCTCCAGCAGATGTCGGCCTGGACGCCCGCCGCCAGCGCATCGGCCCAGGCGACGCGGTTGCTTGGGTCATGCGCCACGTTGAGCCGGTCGACGATGGTCATGCCGCGCGTCAGTTCGCTTTGCGTTTCGATCTCGACGAGGTGCCGGCTCCATTGGGCGCCAATGTCGCGATTCAGCGCCACCGCCATCGCCGTGGGGTCGGCGAGCGACAGGCCGCGCTGTCCGGTCTGCACGAAATAGGCCTCGCGCGCCCGCGAGTTGCACTCCACCGCGAAGCGCGCCTTGGGCGTGCCGAGCGCCAGCACGTCGGCGACCTCGTCGTCATCGAGCACGGAGTCCCCGCGCGAAACGTGCCAGCCGACCATCTCGATCGGCAATGGCGAGCGGAACACTTTTCGCGCCGCCTCCGGATCGACCCAGATGTTATATTCGGCCGCCGGCGTGGCGTTGCCCTCGCAGCACGGCGCGCCGCCCATCACCACGCAGCGGCCGATATTGGCGGCAAAGCCGGGATCGCGCGCCAAAGCCAGCGCGATATTGGTCAGCGGCCCCAGCGTCACCAGCGTCAGGCCGGGTTCCTGCGCCGCGTGGCGGATCAGCGCGTC
>JAGWRL010000136.1 GCA_028876585.1 Pseudomonadota bacterium
CCTCCCGTTCCGGCCGCGAGACCGGGATGCGGCTGCCGCCCATGGTGGCGGTGCCGAGGCCGAGTTCGCTGACCGCGATCGCGGTGCGGCCGAGGCGGCGGGTGGGCCAGACGGTGGGGCTGGTCGCGGGCATGGCGTGTTTCCTCCGGCGTGCGGCGGGCATGGTATCGGCGGGCGGGGGCGACCCGGCAAGGCCCCGGGGGCAAGGGCGGGCAGATCGTTCGATCTACACCGCAACGATCACCGAGGCACGCGCTCCGAGCCTGCCCCCCGAGCTGTCCACGACATATCGTCTCGTACGGTTCTTATTCCGCCCGCATTGTCAGGACGCGAGCGATCGCACCAGGCCTCGGGCGCTTTCCCTGCGGAGAGCGCCCGATGGGCACCCGATGGACCCTGGGGCTTCATGAAGAGGCGAGACTAATCGGCGGCCGTCCTGGCCCGTGCGCCGCCGGTCTTGCGCGCCGCCGTCGTCTTGCGCTTCGCCGGAGGCTTGGCCGTGGCCTTCCCGGCGGCCTTTCCCGCGGCCTTGGCTGCCGGCTTGGCCGCGGCGCGTTTCGGCGCGGCGGCCTTCTTGCGCGGCGCCGGGCCGGACGTGGCCTCCACCGAGGCCGCCGCACCCTTCACCGCGCGTTTGGCGCCGGCACCGGAAGCCCGCTTAGCCCCCGCCGCGGCCTTTTTCCCCGCTGCCCCGCGCGGCTTCAGCGCCTTGCCCTTTTCGGCCAGCAGCGCCACCGCCTCGGCCAGCGCGATCTCGTCCAGCGTCACCCCGCGCGGCAGGTTGGCCACCAGATTGCCGTGCTGCACGTAAGGACCGAAGCGGCCCTTGCGCACCGTGATCGGCGCCCCGTCCTTCGGATGTGCGCCCAGGCTGCGCACGCTGGCCAGCTTCTTGGCCAGTAGATCCACCGCCCGGTTGAGCCCGATCGCCAGCACGTCGTCGTCGCGGTCGAGCGAGCCATAGACCGCCCCCATCCGCACATAGGGACCGAAGCGGCCGATCCCGGCCTCGATCGGCTGCTTCGTCTCCGGATCAAGGCCCACCACGCGCGGCAGACCGAGCAGCGCGACCGCCTGGTCGAGCGTGATCTGGTCTCCGTCCACCCCGCGCGGCAGCGAGGTGCGGCGCGGTTTCGGCGCCTTCTTGTCCTCGCTGGCCTCGCCCTGCTGGACATAGACGCCATACGGGCCGCGGCGGACCGTTATCGCGTCGCCGGTTTCCGGATGCACCCCGAGCGTGCGCATCCCTTCCTTCAGGGTCTCCCCGCCTTCCCCGCCGATCTCCACCGCCAGGCGGCGGGTGTATTGGCAGGCCGGGTAGTTGGAACAGCCGATGAAACTGCCGTAGCGCCCGAGCTTCAGCCCCAGCCGCCCGGTGCCGCAGGCGGCGCAGACGCGCGGGTCCGACCCGTCCTCGCGGGCGGGAAAGAAATGCGGGCCGAGGTCCTGATCCAGCGCGGCGATCACGTCGCTGATCTTGAGGTCGCGGGTCTGCTCGACCGCCTTGGAGAAGGCGTCCCAGAAATCATGCATCACCGCGCGCCAGTCGGCGGTGCCTTCGGCGATGTCGTCGAGCTTCTCCTCCATCCCGGCGGTGAAGCCGGTTTCGACATAATGCTCGAAGAAGCTCACCAGGAAGGCGGTGACCAACCGGCCACGGTCCTCGGGGATGAAGCGGCGCTTGTCGAGACGGACGTAGTTGCGGTCCTGCAGCACGGTCAGGATCGAGGCGTAGGTGGAGGGCCGGCCGATCCCGAGCTCCTCCATCTTCTTCACCAGGGAGGCTTCGGAATAGCGCGGCGGCGGCTGGGTGAAATGCTGGTTGGCGGTCACGTCGCCGCGCTTCAGCGGGTCGCGCTCGGCCATCGGCGGCAGCATCCGGCCTTCCTCGTCCTCGGCCGCGTCGTCCTGGTCCTCCCGGTACAGCTTCAGGAACCCGTCGAAGGCGACGATCGAGCCGGTGGCGCGCAAGGTGACGCCCTTGCGGTCGGTCACCTCCACCATGACCTGGTCGAGCTCGGCCGAGGCCATCTGCGAGGCGACCGCGCGCTTCCAGACCAGTTCATAGAGCCGGCGCTGGTCCGGCGTCAGGAAGCGGCCGACCGCATCCGGCGCGCGCGCCACGTCGGTCGGGCGGATCGCCTCGTGCGCTTCCTGCGCGTTCTTCGCCTTGGCCTGATATTTGCGCGGCGCCGCGGGCACATAGGCGTCGCCGAAATCCTTGCCGATCACCCTTCGCGTGTCGGTGATCGCTTCCGGGGCGAGATCGACGCCGTCGGTGCGCATATAAGTAATGAGGCCGACCGGCCCCTCGCCGATGTCGATGCCCTCATAGAGGCGCTGCGCGATCTGCATCGTGCGCGCCGGCGCGAGGCCGTATTTGCGCGAGGCTTCCTGCTGCAAGGTCGAGGTGGTGAACGGGGGCTGCGGATGGCGCTTGACCGGCTTGGCCTCGACGGAAGCGACCGAGAAGCGCGCATGGGCCAATGCGGCTTCAAACGCGCGCGCCTCGTCGCCGGAGCCGACGTCGAGCCGGCCGATCTTCCGGCCATCGGCGCCGACGAGCCGCGCGGTGAACGCCGCGTGCGCCGGGGTTTGCAGATGCGCGACGAGCGACCAATATTCGCGCGCCACGAATTTCTCGATCTCCAGCTCGCGATCGCACACGATCCGCAGCGCCACCGACTGCACCCGCCCCGCCGAGCGCGAGCCCGGCAATTTGCGCCACAGCACCGGCGACAGGTTGAAGCCGACGAGATAATCGAGCGCACGGCGGGCGAGATAAGCGTCCACCAGCGCCTGATCGATCTCGCGAGGGTTTCGCATCGCCGCCTGCACCGCTTCCTTGGTGACGGCGTTGAACACGACGCGTTCGATCGGCGTGTCGCCGAGCAGCTTTTTCTTTTTGAGGATCTCGTGAATGTGCCACGAAATCGCCTCGCCCTCGCGATCCGGGTCGGTGGCGAGAATGACGCGGTCGGCGTTCTTCACCGCGCTGCCGATGTCGGCAAGTCGTTTGGCGGCCTTGGCGTCGACTTCCCATCGCATGGCGAAATCGTTGTCGGGATCGACCGATCCGTCCTTGGCTTCGAGATCGCGCACATGCCCGAACGAGGCGTAGACGTCGTAACCCTTGCCTAGATATTTATTGATCGTCTTCGCCTTGGCCGGCGATTCGACAATGACAACTTTCATGCCAACCCGTCCCCTTGCGACCGGCGCATATGGGCCATACGGGCGAGAATCACAAGCCGGCCTTTTGGACCGACGGGGCGCGTGGAATTTCGCGGCGGTTGATTCCGGGGGGCGTCGCGCTCAAAAGGACAGCGGGATCCGCTCGGGAGCACGCCATGAACGCCCGCCTTTCCGCCGCAATGGCGAAACTGCCGCTCGTCGCCATCCTGCGCGGCGTGACGCCGCAGCAGGCGCCCGACGTCGCCGAGGCGCTGCTGGAGGAGGATTTCGAATTCATCGAAATCCCGCTCAACTCGCCCGAGCCGCTGAAAAGCATCGCCGCCGTGCGCGCGATGGCGCCGGCGCGCGTGTTCGTCGGCGCCGGCACGGTGTTGAGCGTCGATCAGGTCGAGGCGGTCGCCAAGGCCGGCGGCGATCTCATCGTGACGCCGAACACCCATGCGGAGGTGATTTCGCGCGCCCGCGCCCTCGGCCTCGTGTGCTTGCCGGGCGCCGCCACGCCGAGCGAGGCTTTTGCCGCGCTCGCCGCCGGCGCCAACGGGGTCAAGGCGTTCCCGGCCGAGATGATCGGCCCTGCGGTGGTGAAGGCCTGGGTCGCGGTGCTGCCGAAGGGGACGCCGATCCTGCCGGTCGGCGGCGTCACGCCGGACAATATGGGGCCTTACGTGCAGGCGGGCGCGGCCGGCTTCGGGCTTGGCTCGGCTTTATATAGACCGGGCGACGAGGCGGCGGCGGTGCGGGCCAAGGCGGCGGCGTTTCGCGCCGCGTGGGGACGCTTGCGCGGCTAGGGGGCGGGCCGTGACCCACCCCATCGTCGAGCTGATCGGTCCGTTGTCGGAGGTCAGCCGCCAGCGGCTTGAGGAGCTTTGCGCGCAGAGCCCAGTTCCCGAGGGCCGGGTCGCGCGGAATTTGCAGATCGTCGGCGTCGACGACGTTGGTTTCGCCCAAAACATCGTTCTCAACCCCGCCGATCTTGGGTTGCCCGACAGCCTCAAGAGCGGTTTTGTCGAATTCCGCGACGCCATCGTCACGCCGCTGGGCTTTGTCGTCGCCGGCGATTATCTCATTTTCAACACGCAGATCCTGCCCAATGGCTGGATGCGCGGCGGCGCGGGCGGCGCGCCGGAACTGATCCGGCGGATTTTCGAGCGCAATTTCATCCACCGTCTCGACGTCTGGCGCGACACCTGCCTGCTCTCGACGCCGGGGGCGATGGAGGAGATCGCCGAGCCGGCGTTTCTGTTCAATTCGCGGCTGTCATGGTGCAATTTCGCCCATTTCGTGCACGACACGCTGATCCAGACGCCGACTTTCGCCAATTGCGCCGCCCATGTCGGCCAAAGCCTCCAGCCCGTGATGGTCGGACCGGGCTTCCATTATCCGATCATGCCGGAGGTATTCGCCGGCGCGATCGGCGCGGCGGGCAAGCCGCCCCTGTTCACCCGCGGCCGGTTCTTTCGGGTCAAACGCCTCTTTGTCCCCAATACCCATTTCGCCCCGGCGCGGCACGCGATCGCGCGCGGCGCGGTCGACCGCCTGATGCGGAGGCTGGCTCGCGCATGGCCCGACCATCGCGGGGAAAAAAGGCGCCGCGTCTTCATCTCGCGCGAGGATTCAAGCCGGGGCGCCGACCGGGAGCCAACATTCGGCAATACGGCGGCGCTCAAAAGCGCGCTTGGCGAGATCGGCGTCGAGCCGCTGGTCGTCAGCCGGCTCGACCCCGCCGCCTATCTCGACGCGTTCGTGAACGCGGAACTAATCGTCGGCCTGCACGGCGCCGGCCTGATGAACGTCGTGCTCTCGCCCAGTCCGAGGGTGCTGGAAATCACCGTGCCCGGCTATCCCGACTGGAACTCATTGAACTTGTTCATCGAAAAGGGCATGGGCGCGCCGTTCCGCCGCGTCGTCATGCCGGCGCCGCGCGACGGCGTCGCCGATTACGACATTCCCGCTCTCGTCGCCGCCTGCAAGGAGCTGATGGCGACGCCGATCCCGCGCGCCTGACCGCGCCCTTGCCGGCGCAAAAAGCTTCCCCTATAAGCCCGCGCTTCCCGCCGTTTCCGACACCCCTGGAGGCGAGGCGGGATAACTTTGAGGAAAACACGACATGGCAGCGATCAAGCAACTCGCGGCCGTGACGCGTAGCGGGACAGGCAAGGGGGCCGCCCGCTCCGTTCGTCGCGAGGCCCGCGTACCCGGCGTCATTTATGGCGGCGGCGAAAAACCGGAACCGATTTCGGTCGATTTCAAAGACCTCGACAAGCACATTTACGCCGGCCACTTCCTGACCACGATCTTCGATCTCGACATCGAAGGCCGCACGGAACGGGTGCTGCCGCGCGATTATCAGCTCGACGTCGTCACCGACCGTCCCGTGCATGTCGATTTCCTGCGCCTGCGCGCCGGCTCGCGCGTGCGCACCGCGATCCCGATTCACGTCGTCAATCGCGAGACGTCTCCGGGCGTGAAGCGCGGCGGCACGGTCAACATCGTGCGCCACTCGATTGAGCTTTATACCCCGGCCGACAACATCCCCGAATCGGTCGAGATCGACGTCTCCGGCCTGGATTTCCACGGCGCGGTGCATGTCGCCGACCTTAAGCTGCCGCCGGGCTGCCGCCCCGCCAATGCGAAGGGCAAGGAGACCATTGTCACCGTCGTGCCGCCGACTGTGCTGCCCGACGAGGTCAAGGCCGAGGGCGAGGCCGCCGCGACGGCCGCGCCCGCCAAGGGCGCTGCGCCCGCGAAGGCCGCCGCCGCTCCGGCCAAGGGCGCCGCCCCGGCCAAGGGCGCGGCTCCCGCCAAGCCCGCCGCCAAGAAGTAACGCGCCGCTGCGGCGATCAGACGCCCGCTCGCGCGCCCGCGTGGGCGGGTTTTTTGTGGCCCATCGCGCGGCGCGCTTGGTGGAAAGCGCCAAGAGGACGACATGCTGCTGATCGCCGGTCTCGGCAATCCGGGCGCGGCTTACGCCAGAAATCGCCACAACATCGGCTTCATGGCGGTCGAGGCGATCGCCCGCGAGCATCGCTTTCCCCCGTTCCGCTCGCGCTTTCAGGGCCTGATCGCCGACGGGACGCTCGGCGAGACACGCGTCGCGCTGCTGATGCCGCAGACCTACATGAACGAATCCGGCCAGAGCGTCGGTCAGGCGATGCGCTTCTACAAGCTCGACCTGAAGGCGGTGGTGGTGCTGCACGACGAGCTCGATCTCGCGCCCGGCAAATTGCGCATCAAGATCGGCGGCGGCAATGCGGGCCATAACGGCCTGCGCTCGATCACCGCCCATATCGGCAACGATTACAAGCGGGTGCGGCTGGGCATCGGCCATCCCGGCGCGAAGGAGCTGGTGCATCCCTTCGTGCTCGGCGATTTCTCCAAGGCCGAGATGGGCTGGGTCGGCGCCCTATGCGACGCCATCGCCCGCAGCGCCGCGCTGCTGGCGAAGGGCGACGACGCCGGCCTGCAGAACAAGGCGCATCTGGCGATGGAGGCGGCCGGCTTCCCGTCCCGGCCGGATTAACTCACTCCACCCCGGTGGCGCAGGAATCGACCTGCCCGCTTTGCAAGCCCGTCGTCAGCCATTGCTGCCGCAACGCGGAGGTGCCGTGGGTGAAGCTGTCAGGCACGGCGTAGCCGCGCGCCGATTTCTGCAACGTGTCGTCGCCGATCGCCTGCGCGGTCGCGACCGCGCGGGCGACGTCGTTCTGGTCGATCAGGTTCCACTTCTTGTTGGCGTTGGCGGCCCAGACGCCGGCGAGGCAATCGGCCTGCAATTCGACCCGCACCGAAATCGCATTGGCCTGGGTGCGCGAGCCGTTCTGCTTGGCCTCGTCCGCCCGGTCGAGAATGCCGAGCAGGTCTTGCACGTGGTGGCCGACTTCGTGAGCGATCACATAGGCATAGGCGAAATCGCCGCCGCCGCCGTATTTGCGCTGCATCTCGTCGAAGAACGAGGTGTCTAGGTAGATTTTCTTGTCGTTGGGGCAGTAGAACGGCCCCATCGCCGAGCGCGCGCCGCCGCAGCCCGATTGGGTGCCGCCGGTGTAGAGCACCATGGTCGTCGGCGTGTAGCGCACGCCTTTCTGCGCCGGCAGGATTTCCGCCCACACCGCCTCCGTCTCGCCCAGCACGTGACGCAGGAAGCTGGTGGTGCGGTCGTTGCTGGTCGCGGGACGCGATTGCGGCGCGCTCGCCATGTGCTGCTGCTGGCCGCCGTTGCCGGTGACGATCTGCGCGCCGTTGAGCAATATGGCCGGGTTGATGCCGGTGAAATAGCTGATGATCAGCACGATGACGATGACGCCGACGCCCATGCCGCCGCCGCCGACCGAGACCCCGCCGCCGCCCATGCCGGCGCTCATGTTCTGGCCGCGACGGTCCTCGATATTCGAGGATTCAGGGGTGTTTTGCCATTCCATGCCGTCGCCTTCCCGCCGCTTGTCGCGCCTGCTTGTACCAGACGATAATTTACGCCGATAGAGCGCCCTCGCCCGCTTCCAGCCGCGCGAAGGCGACGTCGACGATGTCGGTCGGCCAATCCGCGCTCAGCGCGCGCAGCCGGGCGAGATCGCCGGCGAACAGCGCGCGCGCGGCCTCCTCGAAATGCGGTCGGTCGCCGGCGATGGCCGAGAGGAAGCGGTAGGCGGCCTCACGCGCCGCCGCGGCGTCGGTCGCGCCCTGATCGGCCGCCCGCGCCGCGTCGACCAGCCGCCGCAACGCCGCCGAGGCGCCGCCGCGCTGGCGGGCGAGCCAGTCCCAGTGGCGCGGCAGCAGCGTCACCTCGCGCGCGATCACGCCCAGTTTCGGCCGCCCCCGGCCGCGCTCGCTGTCCGAGTAACGCTCGGCGACCTCCGCCTCCGCGCCGCGCAGGTCGAAATCGACCTGCGCGCCGCTCGCCATCTCGAACGCCAGCAGCGATCCGGATTCGCACCGTTTCAGCGCCAAGGCCACTTCGCGCCGGTCGCCGGAGGCGATC
This sequence comes from Pseudomonadota bacterium, assembly GCA_028876585.1. The sequence goes on from JAGWRL010000136.1 coordinate 8,171, forward strand.
CGGCGTGCGCCGTCGAATGCGACATACCAAGACATGACGATCTCCTTGCCGCCGTTTTTATACCCGGATGATATTGCCTTGGCAATAAAACCCGGATACAAAAGCGCCATGAAAGACCGCCGAGCCGCCATAACCGCCTACAAGGAGCGCAAATCCGTCGCCGGCGTCTATGCGCTGCGCTGTGCGCCGAGCGGCGAAGCCTGGGTCGGCGAAACGCTCGACATCGACAAGGTGTGGAACCGGCTCGCCTTTTCGCTGCGCTCGGGCTCGCATCCGCGCCGCGCCTTGCAGGCCGCCTGGACCGCCCACGGCGCGGCCGCCTTCGCATTTGAGGCGCTGGAGCGTCTGCCCGAGGCGCCGTCGACCTATGCGCGCGACGCGGCGTTGAAGGAGCGGCGCGACTTCTGGCGCGACAAGCTCGCCGCCGCGCCGGTGTGAAGGTCTAGTCGCCGATTTCGTCCGCCGCCTTGCGCTTATGCGCCAGCAGCGCCATCAGCCGACGGTCGCGCCACGCCTGCCGCTGGCTCAACTCCGCCTCCGGCGTCTTCGCCCGCCGCGACGCCTCGATCGTCGCCAGCACCGGCCCGGCCCAATCGGCGCGGCCGGGCGGGAACATGCCCTCATAGATCGACTGATAGCGCGCGACGTAATCGCGCACGCCCTTGGGCGCGTTGAGGTCGATCGTCTCGAACGGCCCCATGAACGACCAGCGCAGCGCCAGCCCGTCCTTCAGCGCCACGTCGACGTCGTCGGCGCTGGCGAAGCCCCGGTCGACCAGCCGGAACGCCTCCTCCAGCAGCGCGCCTTGCAGGCGATTGACGACGAAGCCGTCGATCTCACGGGCCATCACGATCGGCGAATGCCCGGCCTGCCGCATCAGCGCGGTGGCGCGCTTGACGGCGTCAGGGTCGGTCCACGGCGCCGGCACGATCTCGACGGCGGGAATGAGATAGGGTGGATTGATGGGATGGGCGACCAGCATCCGCGCCCGCCCCGGCAGATCGGCGCTGAAAGCCGAGGGCAGGATCGCCGAGGTCGAACTCGCCAGCACCGTCTCCGGCGCGGCGATCCGGTCGAGCCGCGCGAACAGCTCGCGTTTGACGTCGAGCTTTTCGAGCGAGTTCTCCTGCACATGCGCGGCGCCGTCGAGCGCGGCCTCCAAGGTCTCGACGGGTCGGATGCGGGCGAGCACCGCCTGCGGCTCGTCGTCGAGCAGGCCGTAGCGCTTCAGCTCGGGCAGCATGTCGGCGATCGTCGCCAGCGCGGCGGCGGGCGCGTGGGCGTCGACGTCCCACAGCGCGACATCGGCGCCGCTGCGCGCGAACGAAATCGCCCAGGCCCGCCCGATCAGCCCCGCCCCGACAATTGCGATTTTCGTCATGTTATTTCCTTTCGCCAAGCCGGCGCAGGCCCTATCTACAAGCCGGCGCCGGCCCTATCTAAAGGTCAGTGTTAATCGGAGCGGCGTGCATGTCCACAACGGCCTACAGCTTTCGGGTCGACGGCGCGAAATACGGCGTCGGCTTCGGTTCGGCCCTGGCGATGGCGATTTCCTACGTCAACAACCATTCGATCCTGTGGGCGATCATCGACGGCCTGCTCGGCTGGCTCTACGTGATCTATTTCGCCTTGTTCCGGAACTGATCTACGCCCGCCGCCGCGCGATGGCGGCGACCTCTTCGCTCGTCGGCGGGTTTTGCGCGCGGCGCGAGAGGCACGGCGGCGTGCGAATCTTGATCGGCCGCGACAGGCCCTCGGTGACGAAATAGAACTCCCCCGGCTTCAGCCGGCCGAGGTCGTCGGCCGCGCCGCCGCGCGCCGCCATCATCGCCTTCACCGTCTCCAGCCCCGCCGGTGAACTCATCCGGCCATAGATCTGCGTCAGGCAGCCGGAGATCGCGGCCGGGTCGAGCGCGCGCGGCTCGCCGGTCGCGAACACCATGCCGAGGCCGTATTTCGCGCCCTGCGCGGCGAGCGCGAAAGCGCTGCGCTTGCACGGCGTCGTCTCCTTCGCCGGCAGGCAATCGTGCGCTTCATCCAGCACATAGAGGCGCTCGGCCGGGCCGGGATGCGCCTTGATCCAGCAAAACAGCGTCATGTGCAGCCGGTTGACGAAATCGCGCGCGGCTTCGCCCGAAAGCCCCGCCAGATTGACCACCGAAACGCGCGTCCGGCCGCTCTCGCCGGCGAACAGTTCGGCTGGATCGAGCGCCGTCTCGGCCACGTCGAACAGCGGATTGGCCGCCATCGTCACCACGAGCTGGCGGGCGATCTCGCGCGCGACCTCGCCTGCCTCGGCGATTCGGCTCGCCGTGGCCGGCAGATCATGCAGCAGGCGCACGAGGTCGTCGAGCGAGCCGCCGCCCGCGCGGGCGAACGCGCGCAGGGCGTCGGCCAGCACGCCGCGTTGGCGGATCGCTTTCGGGCCGCGCCCGGCCAGGCTCGGCTCGAGCGAGGCGAGCG
>JAGWRL010000137.1 GCA_028876585.1 Pseudomonadota bacterium
ATCACCGCCGTCTCGGCCGCCAAGCAGCGCGAACTCGCCCAGGCGATCAAGCGCGCCCGCTTCCTCGGCCTGCTGCCCTACGTGATCCGCTAAAACCTCTCCCCGCGCGCGGCGCGGGGACCACGCTGGGCGGGGCGAGACCCCGCTCTAACCGCGCTTCCACCGAGCGCCGCGGGACAGCGATGCGATTTCACCTCACCAGACTAGCCATTGGCGTCGGCTCCGGCGCCGCCGCCGCGACGCTGTTTCTGGCGGCGACGCGCGGCACCTCGCTCGGCGTCGCGCTGGCCTATCTCGGCCCGCTGCCGATCATGATCGCGACGCTCGGCTGGAGCTTTGATGCGGGTCTGGCGGCGCTGTTCGTCGCCTGCGCGCTGGTCGCCGCCGTCGCCCCCGGTTACGCCGTCGTCTATGGCCTGCTGATCGCCGGCCCCGCCTGGGGCCTGGCCGCCTTCGCCGCCGCCCCGGCGCTGTGGGCGAAACGCCCCGAAAACCCCGCCGCGCCGCGCCTCTATCCCGGCCCGGGCGCGATCGCCCTGCTCGCCGCCGCGCTGTTCATCGTCGCCGGCGCGGTGCAACTGGCGCTGATGTGGGCGGCCAAGGGCGGCTACGCCAGCGCGGTCACGGCGCTGTCGAACGAAATCCGCGCCGCGCTCGATTCCAGCGGCGCGACGCGGGAATTGCCGGCCGACCTCAACCCCGACGATCTCGCCGTCGCGATGGTGCAGATCGCCCCGACGGCGCTGGCGACCGGCGCGCTGGTCATGCATCTGGCCAATCTCTATCTGGCCGCGCGTTCGGTGCAGCTTTCGCAGCGGCTGAGCCGGCCGTGGCGCGACATCCCCTCCGGCTTCGTGCTGCCGCGCTGGCTGGCGGCGCCGGGCGCGGTCGGCCTGGCGGCGGCGCTGTTCGCGCCCGATCCGTTCGACGATTACGGCCTCGTCGTCACCGGCGCGCTCGGCGCGCTCTACGCGATGCAGGGGCTGGCGGCGCTGCATGCGCTGTCGCGGCAGGCGGCGGCGCGCCCGTTCATGCTGGCGGCGCTCTATTTCGCCTGCGCGGTCGCCGCCCAATGGGTCGCGCCGGCGCTGGCTTTGCTCGGCCTTGCCGAAAGTTTCGCCGATCTGCGCGGCCGCGCCGCGCGGAGCCTCAAACCCCGAACCTGAAATCCCAACTTAGGAGCCAAAAATGGAAGTCATTCTGCTGGAGCGCGTCGCCAAGCTCGGCCATATGGGCGAGACGGTGCGCGTCAAGGACGGTTACGCCCGCAATTTCCTGCTGCCGCGCCACAAGGCGCTGCGCGCGACCGAGGGCAACAAGAAGAAGTTCGAGGAGCAGCGCGCCGATCTCGAGAAGCGCAACGAGACGATGAAGTCGGACGCCGCCACTAAGTCGGGCAAGCTCGACGGCCAGTCCTACATCATCATCCGTCAGGCGGGCGAGACCGGCCTGTTGTACGGCTCCGTGTCGGCGCGCGACATCGCCGAAGCGATCGGCGCCTCGGCCAAGTTCACCGTCCACCGCAACCACATCGCGCTGCACCAGCCGATCAAGAACCTCGGCCTGCACCAGATCACCGTTCATCTGCACCCCGAGGTCGAGGCGCATGTCACGGTCAACGTCGCCCGCTCGCCCGAGCAGGCCGAACGTCAGGCCAAGGGCGAGGATCTGACCGTGCGCGAGACCACCTCGATGGACGATCTCGGCCTCGAGGTCGGCCGCGCTTTGGCCGAAGCCGGCCCCGGCGAGAGCCTCGGCCGCGAGTGATCCTCAGGCGAGGAAGCGGAATTCGCTGACGTGGCTATATTCCTGATCCGGGCGCAGCACGGTGTCGGTGAAGTGGCGGCGGTTCGGCGAATCCGGGAACGCCTGCGGCTCCAGACAAAGCCCGGCGTGCGCGCCGTAACGCGCGCCGTCGAGGCCGGGAACCGGGCAATTCAGCGTCGCCGCGTCATAGACCTGCACACCCGGTTCGCTCGAATGCAGTTCCAGCGCCAGCCCGTTGCGCGGCGATTTCAGCCGCGCCACGAAGGCGAGCCCGTCGGCGCCTAGCGCGCGCGAAACCACGAAATTGGTGTCGTAAGTCACGCCCTGCGGGTTGCGGATCGGCCGCGCCGCCCGGAAATCATAGCCTGTGCCGGCCACGGCGCGAATCTCCCCGGTCGGGATCAGCAGCGCGTCGCTCGGCGTGTAGAAATCGCAGCCCAGTTCGAGCTGGTGATCGAGAATGTCGGGCGAGCCGTCGAGATTGAAATAGGCGTGCTGGGTCAGATTGACCAGCGTCGGCTTGTCCGAAGTCGCCTTCAGCTCCACCCGCAGCGTCGCCGGCTCGACGAAACTGTAGCGGCAGGTCGCCCGCATCTGGCCGGGAAAACCCATGTCGCCGTCGTCGGAGACGAGGCTCAGCTCGACCGCTTCGGCGCTATGCTCGCCGAGTTTCCAGATCCGCCTGCCGAACCCCTTGGAGCCGCCATGCAGCGTATGCTCCGCGCCCGCCTTGCGGTCGAGCGTGTAGGCGACGCCGTCGATCGCGAAGCGGCCATGCGCGATGCGGTTGGCGAACCGCCCCGGCACGGCGCCGAAACTGGGGGAGTGCTCGACGTAATCCTCGACGCTGTTGAGCCCCAGCGTCACCCGCTGCAAGCCGCCGCCGACGGGGATGAGCAAATCGCGCAGCACCGCGCCATAGGTGAGGATTTTCGCCCGCGCGCCCGCCTTAGAGCCGATCTCCGCCTCCAGAACCGGCGTGTCGCCAATGCGGCCGAACACCTTTGCGGTCATATGCGCCTCCCGCTCGATCGCCACGGCGAAGCCCGGCGACGTTCAAATCTTGGCGAAGGCCGAATCGCGCGCGGCGAGCAACACTTCGCGGAACATCTTGGGCGTCAGCACGCCCGTATTGGTGTTGTACCGGGAGCAATGGTAGCTGTCGAAGAGTTTCGGCGCGCCCTGCCCCAGCGTATGGTGCGCGCCATGCGCGAACGGATGCGCCGCGAGCCGCGCCCCGAACGCGCGCAGCAGGCTCTCATGCGCAATCCGGCCAAGCGCGACCAGGGTTTGCAAATGCGGCAGTGAATCGAGCGTCTGGCGCAGAAACGGCCGGCATTGGGTGATTTCGGCCGGGGTCGGCTTGTTCTGCGGCGGCACGCAGCGCACCGCGTTGACGATCGCGCAGCCATGCAAGGTCAGCCCGTCGTCCGGCCGGCGATCGTAACTCCCGCGCGCCAGCCCGAGTTCAACCAGCGTCGCGTAAAGCAAGTCGCCGGCGAAATCGCCGGTGAACGGCCGCCCGGTGCGATTGGCGCCCTTCAACCCCGGCGCCAGGCCGACGATCAGCAGGCGCGCGTCACGGTCGCCGAAACTCGCCACCGGCGCATTGGCGAATTCGGGGAAGCGCGCGCGATTCTCGGCGCGAAAGTCCGCCAAACGCGGACAGAGCGGACAATCGCGCGGCGGGCTGACGTCGAACGCCATGCGGCGCCAAATTATTCGCGGTCCGGTTCCTCGCCCGAGCCAGCGACCGAACTCGCCGCCGAATGTCCGTAGGCGTGGGCGGCGCGGGCGACGCGGGCGGCGCGCTCGGCCGGGTCGCGGCCGATGCGCGGCATCAGCGTGACCAGATCGACGAATTCGTCGGCCTGCCGGCGCAACTCGTCGGCCACCATCGCCGGCTGGGTCGACACCGTCGACACCACCGAGACGCGCACGCCCTTGCGCTGCACCGCCTCGACCAGCGAGCGGAAATCGCCGTCGCCGGAGAACAGAACCATGCTGTCGATGTGATCGGCCATCTCCATGGCGGTGACCGCCAATTCGATGTCCATATTGCCCTTGACTTTGCGTCGGCCGGTCGAATCGACGAATTCCTTCGTCGGCTTCGTCACCACGGAATAACCGTTATAGTCGAGCCAATCGACCAGCGGGCGAATCGACGAATATTCCTGATCATCGACCAGCGCCGTGTAGTAGAAGGCGCGAAGCAACCGCCCCTTGCCTTGAAACTCCTTGAGCAGTCGCTTGTAGTCAATATCGAACCCAAGTGACTTGGCGCTAGCGTAAAGATTAGCGCCATCGATGAATAGAGCTATGCGTTCAGGATTTGACATACTCTAGGCTTTTCTTGCTTTGAACGGCGAAACCTGGGTCTCACCGGGGAGTTGAACGATGCTTCGTCAAGGCGGAAGAAATTTTGGACAAATAACGAGACTCAGCCGAGATAAGTCCGCAGCGCGACCGCGTTCACGCGAACAAACATGTTTGAACCGGGAACGTCAAGAGGAGAACGCCGCGTCGGGGTTAAATTTGAGTTATGTTGACTTGGGCGGACAACACCGCGCAAGGATTCGTTTCGGTTTTGCGCAGTTCGCAGCGAGGGCATAAACTTTGCTTTTCACTAACGATTACCAGCATTTGCTTTGTCAACGTAAAATGGGCGCCAACATTGACGCCGCAATCCCGCCGGCGAGGGAACGGCCGTGAAATCGGTTGTCGGGCTGATCGCGGCGATCGCGGCGGGAGCGGCCTTCGCCGCCGCCTATGGCTACGCCGTGCGCGCCGGCGCGGGATGGCTCGACGCGCAAGCGTTGTTCCTGATCGCCCTGCCCTATAATTGGACGATGTTGCGCCTCACCGGCGTCTCCAATTTCTCGCTGGAGGCGCCGGGGGAACTCGTCGGCGCCGCCGCGTTCGACATGGCGCTCGCCTATATCGCCGGCGCGCTGGCGCAGGCGATTTGGCGCGGCTTGCGTCGCCTCACAGCCCGAGCATGAGCTCCAGATTCTGCACCGCCGCGCCCGAGGCGCCCTTGCCGAGATTGTCGAACTTGGCGATCAGCGCCGCCTGCCGGCGCGCCTCGTTGGCGAACACGTGGATTTCGAGATCGTTGGTCCCATTGAGCGATTCGGGCTCGATGCGACCCTCCGCCGCCGCCGCTAACTTGACGTAACCCGGCCGGTAATGGCGGGCGAACGCCGCGCGCAGATCGGCGCCGCTCGGCTTGCCCGGCAGGTCGTCGAGCGCCAGCGGCACACTGACCAGCATGCCCTGGCGGAAATTGGCGACCGAGGGCAGGAAGATCGGCCGCCGGTTGAGGCCCGAATATTCGCAGATCTCCGGCATGTGCTTGTGCTCCAGCGCTAGCCCGTAATGCTCGAACGCCGGCGCCTTGCCGCTCTCGTAAGCCTCGATCATGCTCTTGCCGCCGCCGGAATAGCCGGAGATCGAGCCGATCGACACCGGGAAATCGCGCGGCATCAGCCCGGCTTCGGTCAGCGGCCGCAGCAGCGCGATCGCGCCCGTCGCGTGGCAACCCGGATTGGTCACCTTGCGGGCGTCGCGCACAAGCTCGGCCTGGCCCCCCGTCATCTCGGGAAAGCCATAGACCCAGCCCGGCGCGACGCGATGCGCGCTGGAGGCGTCGATTACGCGCGGGCCCCTGTCGCCCATATCCTCGATCAGCCTGGCCGCCTCCTTGGCCGCCTCGTCGGGCAGGCACAGGATCGTCAGATCGACCTGCCCGAGCAGCTCGCGCTTGGCGCCGGCGTCCTTGCGCTGCGCCGCCGGCAGGCTGACCAGCTCCAGCCCCGGCCGGCCGGCGAGCTTGTCGCGGATTTGCAGGCCGGTGGTGCCCGCCTCGCCGTCGATGAATATCCTGGTCGCCATCTGCGTCTCCTCGCGGCCAAAAAATAAGGGCGGCCGAAGCCGCCCTTGGAAAGTTCCCGTTCGAGGGAAGCGGGTTAGCGCTTCGAGAACTGGAAGCTGCGGCGGGCCTTCTTGTGACCGTATTTCTTACGCTCGACCACACGCGAATCGCGGGTGAGGAAACCTTCCTTCTTCAGCGCGGGGCGCAGGTCGGGTTCATAATAGGTCAGCGCCTTGGCCAGACCATGACGCACCGCGCCCGCCTGACCCGACAGACCGCCGCCGGCGACGGAGACGATCAGGTCGTATTGCGTCGTGCGGTTGGCGATCACCAGCGGCTGGTTGAGGATCATGCGCAGCACCGGACGGGCGAAATAGACGTCGAGCGGCTTGCCGTTGACGGTCGCCTTGCCCTTGCCGGGCTTGATCCAGACGCGGGCGATGGCGTTCTTGCGCTTGCCGGTGGCGTAGGCGCGGCCTTCCTTGTCGAGCTTCTGCACATGGATCGGCGCGGCGTTGACGTCGTCCGAGGCGACCGACTTGCCGGCGAGTTCGGCGAGGGAGTTGAGGGTCTCGGCCATGCTCAGGCGCTCCGGCTGTTCTTGGTGTTGAGGCTGGCGATGTCGAGCGCCACGGGCTGCTGCGCCTCGTGCGGATGCTCCGGCCCCTTGTAGACGTGGAGATTGCCGAGCTGGCGACGGCCCAGCGGACCGCGCGGCAACATGCGCTCGACCGCCTTCTCGACGATCCGCTCGGGGTGCTTGCCCTCGAGGATCGCCTTGGCGGTGCGCTCCTTGATCCCGCCGATGTAACCAGTGTAATGATAGTAAACTTTCTTCTCGCGCTTGCGGCCTGTGAGCACCACCTTGTCGGCGTTGACGATCACGACCTTGTCGCCGTCGTCCATATGGGGCGTGAAGGAGGGCTTGTGCTTGCCGCGCAGCCGCATCGCGACCAACGAGGCGAGCCGGCCGACGACGAGCCCGGCGGCGTCGACGACGACCCATTTCTTCTCGATATCGGCCGTTTTGGTCGAATGGGTATGTCCGAACATTGCGTTTTCCAAAATACGAAGCCCGCCAAGGGGGCGGGCCGTTCGGCGCGGCTCATAACGGGCCGGCGCGTATGCGTCAACGGCAAACGCCCGGACTCGCGCCGAAATGGCGATGTTTTTGTGTCACGGTATTGGGATACCGCATCATCGGGCGCCAGACCGTAATTCGTCGGCGTGGGCCGCGTCGCGGCGAAAAAGGGAGGCGTGAGGTGGGAAACCTGTTGCCGGCGGGCGCGCTCGGGCGCCAGTTGACCTGGAACGATTTCGCCACGCGGCAGGCGCCCGCGCCCGGCCCCGGCCAGAACGCGACGGCGGCCGAGACGCGCGTAACGCGGCTATTGTCGCCGAACCGCTTCACCTTCTCGCGCGCCGTCTACCTGCGGCCGCCCAATTTCACGATGGACCAGGACCCCGACGTGACGATCCGGTTCGAGACCAATTCCTGGGTGGCAAGCTGGGTCGCCTCCAGCCCGGCGGCGTTCCAGGCCTCGCTGCTGGAGCACGAACAGGGTCATTACGACATAAGTTCGCTCAACGCCGGCGATTTTTTCGGCGAGTTGCAGGACATCAACGGCTCCGCCTTCGTCTCCGCGCAGGCTGGCCGCGCCCGCGTCGCCGATACGATCAGCCGGCTCGGCCGCACGCAGCCGATCCACGACAAATACGACACCGACACCAATCACGGCCTGCGCCCGGCCCGGCAGGCGCTGTGGACCGCCGCCTTCGCCGCCGCCCGCGCGCCGGGCGCGACGCTGCTAGGCGCGCTCGCGAGCGCCGGCCTGTTCCCCTGACCCCACGGAGCCACGCCATGTTGCGATCGCGCATTCTCTCCGGCAATCCTCGCCTGGAAAACGCCGCCGTCGGCGGTCCCTCGATCAAGCGCCGCCCGCCCGACGACGATTTCGACGCCGTGCAGCGCATCCAGCGCGCCCTGCGCGAGATCGGCTATCCGATGTCGCTCAGCTTCAAGAGCGGCGACGCCGACGGCAAGTACGGCGATGAGACCGTTCGCGCCGTGCAGGATTTCCAGCGCCACGCCTTTCCCGGCCAGCCCGGCCAGTGGGACGGCCGGGTCGGGCGCCACACGCTCGCCCAGATGGACGCCGCGCTGGTCCCCGACGATCAGGCGGTGGAAGGCCCGGCCGAGGACCGGATCGCCTCGATCGAGACCGTCAATCCCAGCAACTTCGCCTGAGGTCAGGCGCGCGGCGGGATCGAATAGGTGCCGACGGCGTGGGCGACGAGATCGTCGCTGCGGGTGGCGAAGATCGAGACTTCGCCGACCGCCAGCCGTTTGCCGAGCTTGATCAGCCGCGCCTCGCCGATCAGGTCGGCCGGCTCGGGCTTTTTCAGGAAATTGATGTTGAGATTGGTGGTCACCGCCAGCCCCACCGGGCCGATATTGGCGAGGATGGCGACATAGAGCGCGACGTCGGCGAGGCCGAACATCGCCGGTCCCGAGATCGTGCCGCCCGGCCGCAGATGCCGCTCCTGATAGACCAGCCGCATCCGCGCCCGCATCGGCCCCACCTCCTCGATCGCGAACGCGCCCTCGACCTGCGGGAATTCGCGGTCGAGGAATGCGCGCACCTGCGCCAAGGAAAGTACGGACATGTCGGCTCGCTGTTTAAGGGAACGCTTGGTTAGCGCGCCCGCTTGCGCCTCGACAAGCCCGCCGCCGGCTTCTAGTGAGGCTGCATGAGTGAGACCCTCGCGACGCAATGCTGCATCGCCGGCGGCGGGCCGGCGGGGATCATGCTGGGCTTTCTGCTCGCCCGCGCCGGCGTCCGGGTGGTCGTGCTGGAGAAGCACGCCGACTTCTTCCGCGATTTTCGCGGCGACACCGTGCATCCCTCGACGCTCGAAGTGTTGGCCGAACTCGGCCTGCTCGACGCATTCCTGAAAATACCGCACCAGAAAATCGAAACGCTCAGCGCGCTGATCGGCGACGAGCGGGTTCAACTGGTCGACCTGCGCCATCTGCCGACCCGCTGCAAATTCGTGGCGTTGGCGCCGCAGTGGGATTTCCTCAATTTTCTCGCCGGCCACGCCTGCCGCTATCCCGCGTTCGACCTGCGGATGAACGCGCAGGCGGTCGACATCATTCTGGAAAACGGCCGCGTGACGGGCGTCAGCGCGACCACGCCCGACGGGCCGCTGACGATCCGGGCCGATCTCGTGGTCGCCTGCGACGGCCGCCATTCGACGCTGCGCGACAAGGCGGGCCTCACCGGCGACGCCTTCGGCGCGCCGATGGACGTGCTGTGGTTCCGCCTGTCGCGAACGCCTGCCGACGGGCCGGAAACCTTCGGCCATGTCGAAGCGGGGCGGATGATGATCATGATCGACCGCGGCGATTACTGGCAATGCGCCTATGTCATCGCCAAGGGCGGTTTCGAGGCTATCCGGGCGGCGGGCCTGCCCGCTTTGCGCGCCCGCGTGCTCGCGATGTCGCCGTTTCTGGGCGCCCGCGTCGAGGAATTGCGCGGCTGGGACGACGTGAAACTGCTGAGCGTGCAGGTCGACCGCTTGCGGCGCTGGTGGCGGCCGGGCCTGCTCGCGATCGGCGACGCCGCGCATGCGATGTCGCCGATCGGCGGCGTCGGCGTCAACATCGCGGTGCAGGACGCGGTCGCCGCCGCCAACCTGCTCGCCGCGCCATTGCGCGCGGGGCGGCTCGCCGACGCCGACCTCGCCGCCGTGCAGGCGCGGCGCGAGCGCGCGGTGAAGCTGACGCAATGGGGGCAGTTGCAGATTCAGAAACGGCTGATCGGCCGCGTGCTCGCCGGCGCCGCCCCGATCAAGCCGCCGTGGCCGCTAAAACTGTTCAATCTGTTTCCGCTCCTGC
>JAGWRL010000017.1 GCA_028876585.1 Pseudomonadota bacterium
CGCGCACCGCCGTCTCGCGCAGGAAGGTCACGCCGTGACGCTCGGCCAGCCAGGCCGCCAGCCTGGGGATCGCCTCGCGCGATTCGACCCGCAGCTCGTGCGGCGAATAGAGCGCGCCGGCGAATTCGCCCGCGCGCAGACCCTCGCCCTGCGCCGCGATCTCGTGGCCCGCCAGCAGGCGGCAGCCCCGCCCCATCTCGGTCGCCGCGAACGCCTCCAGCACGGCCAGCGCTTCCCTGCGGCGCGCGATCGTCAACAGGCCGCGCTGCACGATGTCGATGCCCGCTTGGGGGCCGATCTCCGCCCACACGTCGCGCGAGCGCATGGCGCGCCGCCAGCAATCGCCCGCCTGCTGGCCGGTGACGGTGACGAAGCCGAAATTGCGAATCGAGGCGCCGTTGGCCGCCGCGTCGCGGTCGATCACCACCACCCGCTTGCCGCGCCGCGCGGCGGCGAGCGCATGCGCCAGCCCGCAAATGCCGGCGCCGACCACGGCGAGATCGTAAGGACCGCGCATGAACTCCCCGAAACTGCGACGACTTTGTGACGGAGCGGGCGGCGGCGGGTCAAGCCCCGCGCTATTGACGGCGCCGCTTCGCCTCGGTTTAACGCCCCGCCGCAACGCCGTCGAGGGATCGAAATGACGCAATGGCCCCGTTATGGACGCATCGAAGGCCCGATCGTGATGATCGGCTTCGGCTCGATCGGTCGCGGCACTCTGCCGCTGATCGAGCGCCATTTCGATTATGACAAGAGCCGGTTCGTCGTCATCGCGCCCGACGGCTCCGACCGCAAGCTGCTCGACGAGCGCGGCATCGGCTTCGTGCACGAGGCGGTGACGCGCGAGAATTACCGCGAGTTGCTCGGCCGCTACCTCCAGACCGGCCCCGGCCAGGGCTTTTGCGTCAACCTGTCGGTCGACACCTCCTCGCTCGACCTGATGCAATACGCCAGAGAGATCGGCGCGCTCTACATCGACACCGTGGTCGAGCCGTGGCCGGGCTTCTATTTCGACAAGGGCAAGGGCAACGAGGCGCGCACCAATTACGCCTTGCGCGAGACGGTGCTGGCGGCGCGGCGCGCTAATCCCGGCGGCACGACCGCCGTCTCCTGCTGCGGCGCCAATCCGGGCATGGTGAGCTGGCTGGTCAAGCAGGCGCTGGTCAATCTGGCCAGGGACCTCGGCGACGGCGCGCCCGAGCCGGAAAACCGCGAGCAATGGGGCAAGCTGGCGCAACGGCTCGGCGTCAAGGGAATCCACATCGCCGAGCGCGACACGCAGCGCGCCAAGCACCCCAAGCCGCGCAACGTGTTCGTCAACACCTGGTCGGTCGAGGGTTTCCTGTCCGAGGGCATGCAGCCGGCCGAACTCGGCTGGGGCACGCACGAACGCTGGGCGCCCGCCAACGCCGGCTTTCACAAACAGGGCTGCGGCGCGGCGATCTATCTGTTGCAGCCCGGCGCCAACACGCGCGTGCGCTCGTGGACGCCGACGGCGCAGGCGCAGTTCGGCTTCCTCGTCACCCATAACGAGTCGATCTCGATCGCCGACTATTACACGGTGCGCGACGCCAAGGGCGAGCCGCTGTATCGGCCGACCTGCCACTACGCCTATCACCCCTGCGACGACGCGGTGCTGAGCCTGCACGAATTGTTCGGCCGCGCCGGCAAAATGCAGCCATCGAACCATATCCTGACCGAGAACGAGATCGTCGACGGGATCGACGAACTCGGCGTGCTGCTCTACGGCCACGGCCGCAACGCCTATTGGTACGGCTCGCAGCTTTCGGTCGAGGAGACGCGCGCGCTCGCGCCCTATCAGAACGCCACCGGCATGCAGGTGACCTCGGCCGTGCTCGCCGGCATGGTGTGGGCGCTGGAGAACCCGAACGCCGGCATCGTCGAGGCCGACGAGATGGATTACCGCCGCTGCCTCGAAGTGCAGACGCCCTATCTCGGCCCGGTCGTCGGCGCCTACACCGACTGGACGCCGCTGACCGACCGGCCGGGCCTGTTCCCCGAGGACATCGACGCCAGCGATCCCTGGCAGTTCCGCAACGTGCTGGTGAGGTGAACGCCCCCACCTTCCTTTATATCGACTACGGCGCCTCGCCCTATATCGGGCGGGAGCTGCGCTATTGCCTGGCGACGCTGCTGGCGGAAGCGCCAGACGCCCGCGTCGTCGTCTACACCGACAAGCCCGGCGGCTACGAAAACCTGCACCCCGGCGTGACGGCGCGGGACCTGGGCGCCGACCTCGACCGCTGGACGCGCGGCGGCGCCTACAACCATCGCATAAAACCCTGCGTGCTGTTGGACGCGCTGCGCCAGCGCGGCGGCGTCTGCGTGCTGCTCGACACCGATTCCTATATCGCCCCCGGCTTCGCGGCGACGCTGCGGGCGGCGGTCGCCAATGGGCCGGCGATGGATCATTTCGAGGGCCGCGACCCCTATCCCGAGATCGCCGGCTGGCGCGCGGACGGCTATCTCTACGATCCCGCCGCCGCGCTGATGTACAACAGCGGGCTGGTGGCCGCCGCGGCCGGGCGCGACGACGCGGCGGTGGAGCGGGCGATCGGGTTGATCGACGCGCTGTGGGACGACGGCAAACGGCTGTTCAAAATCGAGCAGATCGCGCTGAGCGAGGCGTTCCGGCTCGCCGGCCGGCCGACCGGCGAGACGGCGCCGGCGTTCCAGCACTATTTCCGCCGCAGCCTGAAGCGCTACATGCACTGGCGGATCGACGCGTGGATGCGGCGCGCGCCCGTTTTCGCCCCGACGCGGCCCTGCATCGCCCATCCGCGCAACGCGGTGCGCGCGTTCAACCTCGCCAACCGGCTGTTCGGCCGCTATTGAAGCCGCGTGAGGGAGGCGAGCACTCGATGTTTTTCAAGAGCCGTGCGCGGCGGCGTTACGATCAGGCGACGCGCGCCTTCGCGGCGACGCCCGCCGCGCATAAGGAATTTTCGATCATCTGCAACGCCGAGCCGGGCCCGCCGTCGCGCCGCCTGATCGATCTCGCGCTCGACGCCGCCGCCCGCGCCCGCGATGCGGAGTTCCGCATCTTCGCCGGCCGGCCGTCGCGCGAGCCGCGCTGGTTCGAGATCTGGCCGGGCGAGCATTACAAGCTGCTCGCCGGCCTCGTCGGCGCGCTGGGGGCGAAACGCGTGGTGGAGATCGGCACCCACACCGGCATGGGCGCGCTGGCGCTGTTGCAGGCGCTGCCGGCCGACGGCGCGCTGACCACGTTCGACATCAAGCCGTGGCGCGAAATTCCCGACACCTGGCTGCGCGACGAGGATTTCGCCAGCGGGCGGCTCAGCCAAGAGATCGCCGACATCGCCGCGCCCGGAATCATCGCCCGCCATGCGCCCTTGTTCGAGGCGGCCGATTTCATTTTCATCGACGGACCGAAGGACGGCGTCACCGAGCCGAAATTCCTCGCCGCGCTGGAGACGCTCGCCCTGAAGCGCGACGCGGTGGTGATGTTCGACGACGTGCGCGTGCTCAACATGGTGGCGCTGTGGCGTCAGTTGGCGCGCCCCAAACTCGACGCGACCTCGTTCGGCCACTGGAGCGGCACGGGCCTGGTCGACTGGAACGGATGAGCGGAGGCGGCGTTGGCGGATCAGGCCGAATATTGGCGCCGCGCGCTGCGCGGCCATGCGCCTGAGGCGCGCGACGTGCTGGAGATCGGCTCGTTCGTGGGCGGCTCGGCGCGGCTGTTTCTGACGCTGCTGCCCGAGGCGCGCATCGTCTGCGTCGATCCGTTCACCGGCGATCTGCACGGCGGCGAGGCCTATAACGGCGACGAGGCGACGATCGAGCAGCGGTTCGACGAAGCGCTGGCGCCGTTCCCCGGCCGGGTCGAGAAGATGCGCTCGCGCTCGGTGCCCGCGCTCGACGCGCTCGGCCTCGAAGGGCGCCGGTTCGACGTGATCTATATCGACGGCAGCCACCACCACGACGACATCCTGGTCGATTCGCTGCTGGCCTGGCCGCTGCTGCGGGTCGGCGGGCTGATGATGTGGGACGATTATCGCGGCGGCGCGACCTGGCCGGAAAAGGCGCGGCCGCGCCACGCCATCGAGGCGTTTCTCAAGCTGCATCCCGAGCATCGCGTCGTGCACGCGCGCTATCAGCTCTACGCCGTCAAGACGGCGACGCCGCAGCCGTTGCGCGCCCGCCTGTCGCTGGCGCGGCGGCGATTGACGTGATGGACCGCATCGTCGCGCTGTACTGGGACAATATCGACCCGCGCATCGTCAAGGCGCAGGCCGAGGTGTTCGCGCATTTCGGTTACGCCATCGACCAGCGCGAGCGCACCGGCCTCAACCACGGCGATTTCCTCGACGCCTATATGGCCGAACTCGGCGCCGACGACGTCGCGCTGCTGATGGACATCGATTGTTTCCCGCTCAACCGCGAGATCGTCGAGCGCGCTTTCGCGGCGGCGCGGGCGGGCGGGATTTTCGGCTGCGCGCAATCGGCGGGCCATATCGACCCCGACCGGCTCTATGTCGCGCCGATGTTCATGGCGATTGCGAAGCGGACCTGGGAGGCGCTCGGCCGCCCGAGTTTCAAACCCGACGCGCAAAACGACGTCGCGCAGCGGCTCAACGACGCGGCGCGCGAGCGCGGCGTGACAATCGAGATGCTGAACCCGTTCGGCGCCGTCGTGCCGAAATGGCGGCTCGGCGACGTCGGCTTCTATGGCGTCGGCACGTTCTATCGCGGCGGCGTGTTTCATCTGTTCGAATCGCGCTGGACGCCGTTCGCCTTCCTGCTGTTCGAGGTCGCCGACGCGGTGCTGCATGACCGGCCGATCGACCATGCCGCGCTGATGGCGCGCGCGCTTGGCGCCCGCGGCGATCCCAAATGGGCGCGCCGCTTCGCGCGCTGGCGCAAGGCGATCTGGTGGCGGCGGCTGAAGCAGCGGCTTGGGCGATGATCCCGGTCTATGTGATCAATCTGGCGCGCTCGGCCGACCGCCGCGCCTTCATGCGCGACGCGCTGGCGCGGGCGGGCGTCGGCGGCGAATTCGTCGCGGCGGTCGATGGCCGCAGATGTCGCGCGCGCGGCCCCCGCGCGCTGTCGGCGGCGGAGACGGCGCTGATCCTCAGCCATCGCAAGGTCTGGCGCCGCCTTTTGCGCGGGGCGGCGGATTTCGCGGTCGTGCTGGAGGACGACGCGCATCTCGGCCACGACTTCGCCGCCCTGCTCGCAGCCGACTGGGGCGCGCACAGTTTTGACGCGGTGAAGCTGGAGACGCTGTTTCACCGGGTCTGGCTGACGCGACGCGGCGCGGCGCAAGGGGCGCGGGCGCTGCACCGGCTCGGCTCCGAGCATTTCGGCACCGCCGGCTATCTCGTCTCGCGCAATGGCGCGCGCAAAATGCTGGCGTTGACGCGCGGGCTCGACCAGCCGGTCGATCACGCGCTGTTCGGGCGCGAAACCATCGCCGCGCGGCGGCTCGCCGTGCTGCAACTCGTCCCCGCCGCCGTGGTGCAGTACAATGTCCACCCCGACCCCGCCGCCCGGCGCGAACTGGCGACGACCCTGCACGAAAGCGACCGGGCGAAGCTCGCCGAGGCCGCCCGCCGCGCCAAGCCGCGCGGCTGGGCGCGCCTGGCCCGCGAAGCCCGCCGCCTCGTCGCC
>JAGWRL010000018.1 GCA_028876585.1 Pseudomonadota bacterium
CGGGCAAGTCACACGAATTCCGGTCGATCGCCCCAGGCGGGCGGGCGCCGCGCGCTGTCGCCAGCGTCGAGACGATAACCGATATTGGATGTAGCTTATTGATATTGCTGATAGCGATGGTGCCGCCTGAGGGATTCGAACCCCCGACCCCCTCATTACGAATGAGGTGCTCTACCAGCTGAGCTAAGGCGGCGACGCGCGGGCGAGGACGCCCGCGGGTCTCCCTACTTGGTTCGCGCCCTGTTCGTCAACCGCGGCCTGGGAAATCACCACACCCCGGTGTTCGGCATCGACGCCCATGGTTCGGCCTTCGGCTTGGCCTCGCCCTTTTGCAGCAACTCGATCGAAATATTGTCCGGCGTGCGGATGAACGCCATGCGTCCGTCGCGCGGCGGCCGGTTGATGAGGATTCCCGCGTCGCGCAGCTTGGCGCAATAGGCGTAGATGTCGTCCACCTCATAGGCGAGATGGCCGAAATTGCGGCCGCCGCCATATTCCTCCGGGTCCCAGTTGTAGGTCAGCTCGACCAGCGGCGCCTTGTCGGCGCGGGCCGCCGCTTCATCTTCCCCCGCCGCCAGGAATACGAGCGTGAAGCGGCCCTTCTCATCGACGTGCCGACGCGTTTCGATCATGCCCATCTTGTTGACGAAAAAATCGAGCGAGGCGTCGAGATCGGTGACGCGGATCATGGTGTGCAAATAGCGCATGGAGCCTCCGGACTGTTGGCTTTCGTCCCCGCCCCTTATAAGGCCGGCCAAGCAAGAGGGCCATCATGCCGCAAGCCAGCGCCGAGGAGGCGAGAGCCAAACGCCGCGCGGCGCTGTTGTCGGTGGCTGTCAGCGCCGGGCTGACGGCGATGAAGCTCGCCGCCGGCCTCGCCTCCGGCTCGCTCGCGCTGCTGTCCGAGGGCGTGCACAACGCGCTCGACATCGCCGCCAGCGGCCTCACCTATTTCGCCGTCCGCGCCGGCGACAAGCCGGCCGACGAGGGCCATCCATTCGGCCACGCCAAGGTCGAGGCGGTGGCGGCGCTGGCGCAGACCGCGTTTCTGTTCGCGCTCGCGCTCGGCGTGGCGGTGATGGCGTTGCGCCGACTGGGGCAGCCGGCCGAGGTCGCCGCCGGCGCTTTCGCCTTCGTCGTGGTGCTCGCCTCCATCGCGCTCGACATTTATCGCTGGCGGGCGCTGCGGCGGGTCGCGCGCGCCACCGGCAGCCATGCGCTGCAAGCCGACGCGCTGCATTACGGCGGCGATCTCGTCGCCTCCTGTTTCGTGCTGGTCGGCCTCGCCGCCGCTCGCGTCGGGCTGGGGCAGGGCGATGCGCTGGCGGCGCTCGCCGTTTCCGGCTTCATCGCCGTCTCCGGCTACCGGCTGGCCAGGGACACCATCGACGCGCTGGTCGACGCGGCGCCGGAAGGGCTCGCCGACGAGGTGCGCGCGGTTCTGCGCGGGGTCGGCGGCGTCGAGGGCGTCGATTATCTCCGGCTGCGGCGCTCGGGGGCGGGCGCGGTCGGCGAACTCGGCCTGCTGGTCTCGCGCACCCTGCCGCTGGAGGGCGTCGCCGCGATCAAGCAGCGCGCCCAGGCCGCGCTCGGCCAGCGCTGGCCGCGGCTGGCGTTGACGATCGCCGCCAACCCGCTGGCGCTCGACGACGAGAGCGTGCTGGAGCGCGTGCTGTTGATCGCGGCGCGGCGCAAGCAGTTCGTGCATCACGTCACCATCCAGCGGCTCGGCGGACGCATCGTCGTCTCGCTCGATCTGGAGGTCGACGGTCAGATGCCGCTGGGCGAGGCGCATGAGGTCGCCAGCCGGCTGGAGGCGGCGATCGCGGCCGATTTCGGCGGCGGCGTCGAGGTCGACACCCATATCGAGCCGATGGCGACGGGCGAACTCGACGGCGCCGACGCCGATCCCGCCATGACGCGCGCGCTGGCGGATTGCCTGCGCCGGCGGGCGGAGGCGAATCCGTTGCTGCGCGATGTCCACAACGTGCGGCTGCGCGCCGCCGGGCCCGGCTATTTCGCCGTGTTCCATTGCCGGGCCGATCGCGGCGCGACGGTGGAGGCGGTGCATGGGCAGGTGGACGCGCTCGAACGCGCCGCGCACGCCGAATTCCCCGCCATTTCGCGCATCATCGGCCACGCCGAGCCGGTTTAGGCGCGCAGGCTCCTCGTTGCCGATGCGGGAGGAAGAAAAGCCGCCCGCGGCGCCGACAACTTCGGCGCAAGCGTTGAATGCAAATATAGGCGTCGCAGGCTGGCGCCGCCGCGGCAAGTCATCTCAGCGCCAACACAAAACGTTTGCTTCGCCAACCGCGCCTTTGGTTTGCTCGCGATGGGCAAAGCCTCTATGCCTTCCCCGGACTCCCAACCCCGATTCGTGACGCCATGGATTTCGACAGCGACAATCCCGATCTGCGCAGCGCGCATGTGATCGTCGTCGGCAACGAGAAGGGCGGCGCGGGCAAATCCACCTTGTCGATCCATCTCGCCGTGGCGCTGATGAAATCGGGCCACAAGGTCGCCTGCATCGATCTCGACACCCGCCAGCAGACCATGACGCGCTTTTTCGAGAACCGCGCCTCGTGGTCCAAACACGCGAGCTGGCCGATCGAACTGCCGCGCCATTGCGCGATGGGGCGGGGCGAGAGCGACGACGTGCGCGCCAACGAGGCGCAGGAATTCGCCGCCTTCGCGCAGGCGATCAGCGACGTCGAGCACGATTTCGAATTCGTCATCATCGATACGCCGGCCAGCGATTCCTATCTGATGCGGCTCGCCCATTCGCTCGCCGACACGCTGGTTTCGCCGCTCAACGACAGCTACATCGACGTCGACGTGTTCTCGCGCGTGCATCACGACCGCGACCGGCGCGGCGGCGTCGCCCATTACGCCGATCTGGTGCTGCAGGCGCGGCGCAAGCGACGCATCGTCGACAATGGCGTGATCGATTGGGTGATGGTGCGCAACCGCATGGCCTCGCTCAGCACCAACAACGCCAAACAGATCGCCATCAGCCTCGGCCGCCTGTCGCGCGATCTCGGCTTCCGCGTCGCCGACGGGCTGCATGACCGCGTCATCTTCCGCGAGTTGTTCCCGATCGGCCTCACCGCGCTCGATCCGATCGAGGAGGGCGCGATCAACGGCTCGCTCACCGCCTCGCAGATTTCGGCGCGGCGCGAGATCGAGGATCTCATCGGCGCGCTGGCGCTGCCGACGCGCACGCCGGGAATTGAGCACATGGAATCGCGCCGGCTGTGGCGCGACCGCGTGGTCGGCTATTATCACGAACTGGCGCGCGACGCCGAGACCGCGCATTGAAGACCGCGCTCTGCTTCACGCCCGACCGCAGCTTTTTCCCGCCCGCCGTCCGCGCCATCGCTTCGCTGCTGGCGCAAGGCGACGCCGGCGCGTTCGACATTTTCATCTTCTGCGAGGAGGGCGACGTGACGCCGGGCTACGCCGCGCTCGACCCGGCGCTGAAATCGCGCATCCGCCTCGTCACGATGGATTTCGCCAAGCTGGACGCGGGGCTGGCGCCGAAGGGGCGTTTCTCGCGCGCGGTGTTCCGCCGCCTGTTTCTCGACCGGCTGTTGCCGGAGACTTACGCGCGTTACGTCGCGATCGATTCCGACATGTTGATCGTGCGCCCCGGCCTCGGCCGGCTGGCGCGGTTCGACCTGCAAGGCTGCGCCTTCGCCGCCGGCTACGACATGATCTATCTGATGGATCACAAGGGCGGGCCGCTGGCGCGCGAGTTCCAGGGCTACCGCCGCGCGCTCGGCCTCGAACTGACGACGCCCTATTTCAACGCCGGGCTGATGACGGTCGACCGCGCCGCCTGGCGCAAGGCGGGCTTCGCCGACGAGGCGGCGGCGCGGCTGCGAGCCACGCCCGAGCGCTACCCCTTCATGGAGCAGGACGCGCTCAACTCGCTGGTGCGCGGAAACTTCGCGCCGTTGAGCCCGCGCTACAATTTCATGGGCGATTTCTTCCTCACCGGGCTGGAGCGCGAGATCGCGCCGATCGTGCTGCATTTCGTCAACCAGCCGAAACCCTGGCATTACCAGGCGTGGCGCGGCGGCGGGCGTTTTTCGCGCGCTTACGCCGATTGGTTCGCGACCTCGCCGTGGCCGGATTGGGCCGCGCCGCCGGGGCTGAAGCTTACGAGGCGCGGGCCGCGGCCGACGCCGCTGCGGCGCCGTTTCGCCGACAGCCTGCGCGGGTTTCTCCAGCGCAGCCGCTTCATTGATGATTAATGAAAGCTTGTTCTTAACGAATGCTTACCTTCCGCAAGATCATCATAAAACGCCGTTAGGGTTAAACTCAAATTAAGCTTTCCCCGCGATAGTCGAGTTAACCGGTTCGTCATGTCGCTTCGAACCGCCTGACGGGGACTTGTCCGATGAGATTTCTTGCCGCCGCCGGGCTGGCGGGCGCCTGCCTTGCGACCTCGCCGCTATTCGCCGCCGATCTGTTTTCGAGCGCGCCGCCGCCGATGGACGCGCCGATGGTCGACACCGAACTGGGGTCGAACTGGTACATCAGGGGCGACGTCGGCTACGCCCAAACAACGCAGTCGACGGTGCTTACCCGGCCGACCATGTTCCCGACCTCCTATCAGGGCGGCTATCTCGACCCGACCAACACATGGGTCAACACGGTCGTCTTCAACGGCGCCCCGACCGGCGGGCCGAACGGCAACGACGCCTTCAGCCGCGGCAATTTCAAAGATACGACCAGCCCGACGTTCAGCCTGGGTTTTGGCTATCGCGTCAATGATTGGTTGCGGCTCGAGGCGGATTATCAATTCTCCAAGGGGCCGGGCCTGGCGGCGCAAGGGCAGCTCCAGTGCGCCGGCCCGAGCGGGGCGGTGTTCAACTATTCCTACACCGGCCCGATGGATCTCATCGGCACGCAGCACGCGGTCGGCTACCAATATAACCCGCAGTCATGCACCGGCTTCCTGAATGCGACCCAGTTCAACAACACCGGGCTGGTCAGCGCCTATATCGATCTCGGGCACTGGAGCTTGTTCACGCCCTATATCGGCGGCGGCGCCGGCCTCAACGCCAGCACGATCTCCGGCAGCCTGAATTACGCCAACTCGGTGACCGGACAGGCCTATAACGGGCCGACCTATCTCGGCTCGGCCCCGAACGTGATCGTGCAGGCGACCGCGACGCCCGACCAGGCCGGCCGCACCGTTTACGTTCCGCTGACGGACGCCAACGGCAATACGCCGCAAGGTCTGTTCATGCTCCAGAACTGGAACCGGCACTTCGATTCGACCAAATACACGCTCGCCGCGCAGCTCGCCGCCGGCGTCGGCGTGCAGATCAGCCAATCCGCCACGCTCGACATCGGCGCGCGCGTGACCACGCTCGATCTCGCCAGCGGCATGAAGAACCTGCAAAAGAGCGTCAACATCGGCGTGCGCTACAACATCAACTAAAGCGCCCGGCGCCTCAATCGCGCGCCAGGCTCGGCCACATCCGGGTCAGCGCGCCGTCGCGCCAGACATATTGATGCAGCAGCGCCAGCGCGGCGTGGCCGCCCGCCAGCAGCAGCAGCAGGTTGGCGGCCCATTCGTGCGCGCCGCTGATGGTTGCGCGCAAGGACTTGTCGGCGATTTTGGGAAATTCGATCAGGCCCCACACGCTTGCGCCCTTGGCGTAGAGATTGGCGACGCCGATCGCGATCACGATCGCGATGCCGAGATAGATGATCCCGTGCCCCGCCGCGGCGAACTTAACCAGCGCCGGCGACCCGAGCCCCGGCAGCCGCCGTCCCGCCGTGATCCGCCACGCGATGCGGCCGAGATAGGCCAGCGCCAGCAGCGCGCCGAGGGTGAAATGCGCCGACCACGCCGCGCCGCGCAAAGGCCCGCGCGGAAACCAGTCCGCCGTCTGCCCGATCAGCCATAGCGCGACGACCAGCGCGGCGGTGGTCCAGTGAAAGCGGATCGTCGTGCGGTCGTAGGTGGCGGGGTTCATGCGGTTCCTTTCGGGGTGCTGAGCGCGTCGCCGCCGCCCTTCGGGCGCGCCAGCGCGAACATCCGGTCGGCGACGGCGTAATCCTGATAGCCGCAGCGCGCCAAGGGCGCGGCGGCGGCGGTGTCGAAACGGCCGTCGCGAATCAGCGCGTCGTCGAGATGGAACGCCACCACCTCGCCGAACACGAGATGGTTGTCGAGCTCGGCGCCGTTATGGCGCTTCAGCCGCAAAATCTGCGTCACCTTGCATTCGAGGCTGGCGTGCGCGCGCGCCACGCGCGGCGCCGCCACCAGCCGGCAGGCCGCCATTTCCAGGCCCGCATGGTCGAATTCGCTCGCGCCGCGCGGCAGCGGCGCCGAGGTCTCGCTCATCTCGCGCATCAGGTCGAAACTCGCCAGATTGAACACGAACTCGCCGCTCTCCTCGGCGTAGGACGCCGAATCCTTGAACCCCTCGCTGGCAAAGCCGACGATCGGCGCCTCGACGGAAGCGAAAGCGTTGAAGAAGGAATAAGGCGCGAGATTGACGCGGCCGTCTTTGGCGCGCGTCGAAATCCAGCCGATCGGCCGCGGCGCGATGATCGCCTTGAACGGATCATGGGGAAGCAGCGTCTTGTCGCGCGCGCGGGTCTCATAAAACATGGGCGGCCTCAGAAATAGGTGACGATGTCGGCGAGGTCGGGACGCGGCCGATCCTCGGGCGGCTTTTTGGCGCGCCCGATATGGACGAAGCCGGCGATGCGCTCATGTTCCGCCAGCCCGATTCCGGCGCGGAAGCGCGCGTCATAGGCGCACCATTCCGTCAGCCAGGTCGAGGCCAGCCCAAGCGCTGCGACCGCGATCTCCAGCGCCATCGTCGCCGCGCCCGCCGACAGCACCTGCTCCCATTCGGGGATTTTCACATGCGGCCCCGCGCGCGAAACCACCGCGATCACCAGGGGCGAGCGCGAAAAGCGGTTGCGTTCGGCGGCGCGGGTCGCCTCGTCGAGATCGGGCGCATCGGCGAGCCGCAGCTCGAGCGCCAGCCGGCCGGCGCGCTCGCGCCCTTCGCCGGCGAACACGATGAAGCGCCACGGCGCCA
>JAGWRL010000138.1 GCA_028876585.1 Pseudomonadota bacterium
CGTCGGGCTGGAATCGGTCGACGAACAACTCAAGGTGATCGGCTCGATCTCGCCGGCGCTGGCGGCCAGCCAGTTGCGGACGATGGCGCACGGCGGCGCCTATGCCGACGGCGGTTATGCGACGCTGCTGTCGCTCTATCAGCAGAAACGGCCGACGGCGGCGTTGGCGGTGCTCGACGCCGCGCCCGGCTTATCCGCCGCCGATCGGCAGGCGACGGCGGAACTGACGCGCATGCTGCTCGCCGACCGCAACGACACGATGGCGGAGCGCGCGGCGCCGCTGCTGGCCAAGGGCGGCGCCTTCATCGCCGTCGGCGCGCTGCATCTGTCCGGCAAGCGCGGCCTCATCGCGCTTTTCCGCGCGCAAGGGTTTGCAGCGACCAAGATCTGGTGAGACCTGTTCCCCAAGGAACTGCGCGCCGAGCGAGATAGCGCAACCATCTCCTTCAAGGACGGCGGCTTGCGCCGCCTCTGAAGGAGACGTCGCCATGGTCAACATCCGCATGCCCGCCCATCCCGTGCAGAAGCGTGGCCTATGGCCGCCCGCCAATGGCCGCCCCTATCCCGTGCAGGACGACGACACCTGGGGCAAGATCGCCGACCGTGAGCGCCTCGATGTCTGGGGCCTCATCCACTTCAACTTCCAGACCTATGTCCCCGAGGAAGTGAACTGGTATCTCCGGGAGCTGGTGGGCTGCAAGCTCAGCACCGATCAGGGACGCAACTACGCCTTTAGGGGCGCCGACAAGGCCAAGGCGACGGTCTACATTCCCCCCATTCCCAATGTCCTGCCGCAAACAGTCGTTCCCTGGTGGGAGAAGCACGCCAAGCTCAAATACGAGGTCGAGCACTCCAACGATCCCTCGCGCGAGCGTTACCTCTGCATCTTGTCGGTCATGGAGGCGCGCCACGACGACCGCGTGATTTTTTGGGACCTGATCGCCCCCGGCCCCGACACGCCCGTGCCCATTGGCGTCCGGAAGGGGTTGCGCAGCCTCGCCGACGCGCAATGGCTGTTCGACAATTTCAAGACCTGGCAGGACGTCGCCGCGCTGCCGCTCGGCGACGGCACAAATCCGCGCCAGTTCGTGCTCAGTCTGCACAAGGTGCTGTTCGAGGCCGGTAACGGCTCATTCGACGCGCTGCGCGCCGCCAACGCCAAGATCGCCGAAACCCATTTCATGCTCGACCGAATGGCGAACCAGCCGGTGGCCGGCAGCAAGAGCATGCCGCGCGAATATCGCGCCATCGCGGATTTCGTCGGCTTGGGCGAGCGGAGCGTCGGCTCGGTGATGAACTGCATCACCACGACCGGAAGCTGAGCCTCAGCCGCGCTCGGCGGCCAAAACATAGGCCATGTAATCGCGCACGAAGGCGGGCATCGCGTCCGCGAAATCGGCCTCGCCGCGCACCACATGCATGCGCGAGAATTCCGGCTGCGGATCGGCGGCGAGGGCGGCGTCGATGCGCGCTTTCGCGGCCTCAGCCGTCACCGCCAGCCGCATCGGCTTCATACAGGCGACGCGGCCGCGCACGCGCGCGACGATCCAGCCCGGCGCGATCTCGGCCTCTTCCGGCCTGAGCCCGGTCTCCTCGAACAACTCGCGCTTGGCGCTGGCGTCGAGATCGACCACGTCGCCCGCGAGGTCCTGGCGGTCCGGCGTGCCGGCGGGAAAATAGATCGCGCCGGCGCTAGCGGTGTGCGGCGACATCTCGCCGAGCAGAAACGCGCCGTCGCGGCCGCGCAAAGCCGCCATCGCAAAACCGTTGCAGGCGTTGGCGGCGGGAAAGCCGAATTCGCGCCAGGCGAGGAAATCGGCGAAATCGGTCTCGATGAATTCGCCCTTGAGCACGCGGCCCTCGATCGCGTGCCGTCCCAGCATCAGCACGCGGCCGTTGAACAGGCGCGGCTGCTCGGCGCGGCGCTTCTCCCAATGCGCCGCGATCTCCGGCGCGCGTTCGCGGGCGAAATCCCAGACATCGGCGCTCAAGCGAAAATCGAGCGCGTCGACCGCCTCGATCTCGGTCATAGCCTGAGCGTCCCCTCGGCGACGATCACCACCGAGCCGCCGACGGTCGCGGCCCGCAGCGCGCCGCCCTCGATCTCCAGCCCCAGCGAGATCAGGCTCGGCCGGCCCATCTCGAAACCCTGCTCGATCACCAGCATCGGTTCGCCGTCGGCGGGCCGGTCGAACGCCATCACCACGGCGGCGAAGGCCGCCGCCGCGCTGCCGGTCGCTGGGTCTTCCGCGACGCCCCAGCCGCCGGCGAACATGCGCGCGTGATAATGCGAGCCGGGCTGGGCCGTCTCCGGGCAGTAGAGAAAGACGGAGGGGCCGCCGTTCTCGCCCCAGCGCGTCTTGTGGGCGTCGGCGCGCGCCATCGCCGCCCGCGTCGCCACGGGGATGAAGATATGCGGCGCGCCGACGCCGTAGACGCTGGGGACATGCTCGGCGAAGCCGATGTCGGCGCGCGACAGCCCCAGGCCATGCGCCAGTTCGTCGGCCGACGGCGGCTCGCCCATCGGCGCCGGCAGCCGCGGCAGGGTGAAATAGGCCGCCATCGCCGCGCCGCGCCGGTGGCGAGCGACGCAGACGACCTCGCCGATCGGCTCCTCCAGCACGACGCGCAGGTCTTGCGACGCCAGCAGGTCGGGCGCGCGCAGATGCGCCAGCAGCGCCGCCGTCCCCACCGTCGGATGGCCGGCGAAGGGCAGTTCGCGCGCCGGCGTGAAGATGCGCAGCGCCGCCGTGTTGATCGGGTTTTTCGGCTCGGCGACGAACACGGTCTCCGACAGGTTGAACTCGCCGGCGATGCGCTGCATCGCGGCATCGTCGAGACCACCGGAATCGAGCACCACCGCCAGCGGATTGCCGGCAAGCGCGGCGTCGGTGAACACATCGAGCGTGAAGAAGCGGCGCGGCATGGGTCTCACAATCGTTGCGGGGTGAAGCGCAGCGGCGGCTCGGCGAGCGCGGCTTGCGCGGCGACAAGCTGCAATTCGCGCGCGCCAGCCCGCGCCGTCGCGGCCACCACCGCGTAGACGCGGGCGCTGGCGCTGGCAAGCGCGGCCGCGCTGTCGCGCCGCCCGAGCCATTCGTGCAGGAACAGCGCGCTGACGAGATCGCCGGCGCCGTTGACGGCGATCGGCAGTTTGGGCGTGCGCACGCGCCAGGCGCCCTCGGCGTCGACCGCGATCAGGTCGAGCGCGTCGGCCGGCGTGTCCTCCAGCTTGAGCGAGGTCGCAAACGCCACCGCCGGCCCCTTCGCGCGCAGGCTTTGCAGCGCCGCCAGCGCCCCGGCGCGGGTGGCGCAGGGCTGGCCGGTCAGCCACGCCAGTTCGAACGCGTTCGGGCTGACGATGGTGGCGGCGGGCAGCGCGCGGTCGCGGAAGAATTCGGCCACGCCGTCGCGCACGTAAACGCCGCGCCCCTCGTCGCCGATCACCGGGTCGCAGGCGTAAGCCGCCGCGGGGTTGCGGGCGCGCACGGCGGCGACCGCCGCCAGCGCGCCCTGCCCCATCTCCGGCTGGCCGAGATAGCCGGTGACGACGCCCTCGCAGCGCGCGAGCTGGCCGATCGCGTCGAGCCCGGCGACGCATTGGCCGATCAGCGCCGGCGCAAAAGTTTCGCCGCGCCAGCCGGGATAGCCGGCGTGCGACGAAAACTGCACGGTGTCGATCGGCCAGACCTCGCGGCCGAGCCGCTGCAACGCGAACACGACGGCGGAATTGCCGACATGGCCGTAGACGACATGCGACTGGATCGAGAGAATCGCCCCCATCCCAGCAACGGAGCCGATTCGCGGCCGCGCGTCAAAGTCGGCGGCGGCGCAGACGTCAGCCGATCAGCGGGCGCACCGCGTCGTAGATCAGCTTCACGCCGAGCCCGAAGGTGAGGATCAGCACGGCGTTGTAGAACTTCTCCGGCCGGACGCGGCGGACGATCCACACCCCCGCCAGCGTGGAGACGATCGCCAGCGGCAGCAGCGTCAGCGAGATCAGCAGATGCGCGCGGGAGAACTGTCCGAGCAGGAGATAGGGCGGCACCTTCATCAAATTGACGGCGGCGAAAAACAGCACCGAGGTGCCGGCGAACACCGGGGTCGAAAGCCGCTGCGGCATCACATAGACGAGGAACGGCGGCCCGCCGGCATGGCTGACGAAACTGGCGAAGCCCGCAAGCGCGCCCCAGAACAGCCCCGGCGCGACTTTCGCCTTCGCCGGATGGGCGGCGAGCAGCCGGTCGCGGGCGACCATCAACGCCACGAAGCCGACCGAGACGACGCCGACCGCCAGCCGCACCATATCCTCGCTGACATGGGCGGCCAGAAAGAAGGCGAGCACGACGCCGATCAGCGCGGCCGGCAGCAGGATCGCGAGATTGCGCCCGTCCACCTCGCGCCGGAACGCGTAGACGCCGACCCAATCCTGCACCACCATGATCGGCAAGGTGATCGCCGCCGCCTCGATCGGCGGGATCGACAGCGCCATCAGCGGCACCGCCAGCGCGCCGAGGCCCGACAGGCCGGATTTCGACAGCCCGAGCAGCACCACCGCCGGCGCCGCGACGGCGTAGAACGACAGGTCCATCGCCATGGCTATTTCCAGTGCAGCGCCGAGATCAGCGCGAACATCCGCCGCGCCGTGCCTTTGTCGATCTCGACCTTGTCGGCGAGGCGGGCGGCGAGCAGATCGGCGCCCTCGTTGTGCAGCGCCGTGCGCTCGCGGTCGATCGCCTCGATCTCGCGCGGACTGGCGGTGCGGATCGCGCTGTAATAGGTCTCGCACACCAGAAAATAATCCTTCAGCAGCGGCCGGAACGGCGTCATCGAGACGACGAATTCCGCCGCCGTGACGCCAGCCTCCGTCTTGACCTCGAAACTCAGCTTGGCTTCGAGCTGCGCCACGACGAGGCTGTAGGGGCCGTCGTCGCGGCCCGGCAGCGCGAAGGAATTTTCCTCGACCAGATCGAAGATCGCCACCGCGCGCTCGTGATCCTGATCGGTCGCCAGCCGTGGCAGCGTCGCCTCGTCGAGCAGCACCTCGTAGAGGCGCGATTTTTCCGCCTCGCTCATTTGAGATCGCCGAGCCGCAGCGCCACCGAGCGGGCGTGCGCGGCCAGACCCTCGGCCTCGCCGAGCGTGATCGCGGCGGGCCCCAGCGCCTTGAGCGCCGCCGCGTCGCAGGCCAGAATCGAAGTGCGCTTGACGAAATCCTGCACGCCGAGCCCCGAGGAGAACCGCGCCGAGCGCGAGGTCGGCAGCACATGGTTGGAGCCGCCGACGTAATCCCCGATCGCCTCCGGCGTATAGGGGCCCAGAAAGATCGCGCCGGCGTTGTGGATCGCCTGCGACAGCGCCTCGCCCTCTTCGGCGATGATTTCGAGATGTTCGGGCGCGAGCCGGTCGACCAGCGCCACCGCGTCGGCGAGCTTCGCCACCTTGATGATCGCGCCATAATCGCGCCAGCTCGCGGCGGCGATCTTTTCGCGCGGCAGTTGCGCCAGTTGCTTGGCGACCTCCTCGGCGACCAGCCGGCCGAGCCGGGAATCGTCGGTGATCAGGATCGACTGCGCCGCCGCGTCATGCTCGGCCTGCGCCAACAGATCGGCGGCGACATAGCGCGGATCGGTGCCGGCGTCCGCCAGCACGACGACTTCGGACGGGCCGGCGATCATGTCGATGCCGACCACGCCGAACACGCGCCGCTTGGCCGCCGCGACATAGGCGTTGCCGGGGCCGACGATCTTCGCCACCGGCGCGATCGTCGCGGTGCCGTAGGCGAGCGCGGCGATCGCCTGCGCGCCGCCGACGCGGTAAATCTCGTCGACGCCGGCGATCCGCGCCGCCGCCAGCACCAGCGGGTTGAGCTTGCCCTCCGGCGCCGGGGCGACCATCGCGATGCGCTGACAGCCCGCCACCTTGGCCGGCGCGGCGTTCATCAGCACCGAGGAGGGATAGCTCGCCGCGCCGCCCGGCACGTAAAGCCCGACCGCTTCAATCGCGCGCCAGCGCCAGCCGAGCTTTACCCCGAGCGCGTCGGTGAAAAGCTCGTCCTTTGGGACCTGCCGGCGGTGGAAGGCGAGGATGCGCTCATGCGCGAAATTCAGCGCGTCGAGCGCGGCGCGCGGACAGGCGGCGATGGCGGCGTCGACCTCTTGCGCCGTCACCCGCAGGCCCACGCTTGCGAAATCGATCCGGTCGAAGCGCAGCGAATATTCGGCCAGCGCCACGTCGCCGCGCGCCCGCACCGCGGCGATGATGTCGGCCGCCGCCGCATCGACATCGGCCGCCGCCTCGCGCTTGGCGGCGAGCAGGGCGGCGAATTTCGGCTCGAAATCCGCCGCGCCCGCGTCCAGAAACATCGCCATCAGCTTGAACTCCGCTCCGCGCGAGGGCGGCTAGAACGGACGCGCGGGCTTGTCAAATGTTCACCCCGCCTGCCTCTGCGCGTAGCCCATGCGGGCGTTGAGTTCCTCCATCAGGCTGATGGCGGCTTGCGGAATGACCGTGCCGGGCGGGAAGATGGCGTCGACGCCGGCCGCGCGCAGCGGCGCGAAATCCGGCTCCGGGATGACGCCGCCGACGACGATCATCGTCTCGCCCAGGCCCACCTCTTTCAGCGCCTTCTTCAGCGCCGGCGCCAGCGCCAGATGGCCGGCCGCCAGCGACGACACGCCGACGATATGCGCCCGCGCCTGCTTCGCCAGCGCCGCGACTTCCTCGGGCGTGGCGAACAGCGGCCCGATCTCGACCTCGAAACCCAGATCCGCGAAGGCGGAGGCGATGATCTTCTGGCCGCGGTCGTGGCCGTCCTGCCCCATCTTGGCGACCAGGATCCGCGGCCGGCTGCCGGAATTCTCCGCGAACGCCCGCGTCATCTCCTGCGCGCGCGCGTTGGCGTCGGAGGCCGGGCCTGCGGCGGCGAGATAGACGCCGGAGATCGATTTCGCCACCGCGACATGGCGGCCGAACACCTTTTCCATCGCCAGCGAAATTTCGCCGACGGTGGCTTTCGCCCGCGCCGCCTCGACGCTGAGTTGCAGCAGGTTCGCCCCGCCGCGCGCGCCTTCCGTCAGCTTGGCGAGCGCGGCCTGACACGCCGCCTCGTCGCGCTCGGCGCGCAGGCGTTTGAGCTTCTCGATCTGCTGCGCCCGCACGCTGGCGGCGTCGACTTTCAGCACGTTGAGTTCGCGCTCCACCGTTGGCGGGAACAGGTTGACGCCGATCACCGGCTGCTGGCCGGAATCGATGCGCGCCTGCGTGCGCGCCGCCGCCTCCTCGATGCGGCGCTTCGGCAGCCCCTGCTCGATCGCCTTGGCCATGCCGCCGAGCGCCTCGATCTCGTCGATATGCGCCTGAGCGCGGGCGGCGAGATCGGCGGTCAGCCGCTCGACGTAATAGGAGCCGCCCCAGGGGTCGATGACGCGATTGACGCCGCTTTCCTCGATGAGAAACAGTTGCGTGTTGCGGGCGATACGCGCGGAGAACGGCGTCGGCAGGGCGAGCGCTTCGTCGAGCGCGTTGGTGTGCAGCGATTGGGTATGGCCTTGGGTCGCCGCCATCGCCTCGATCTGGGTGCGCACGATATTGTTGAACGGGTCCTGCGCGGTCAGCGACCAACCCGAGGTCTGGCTGTGGGTGCGCAGCGGCAGCGACTTTTCCGACTTCGGGCCAAAACCTTTGACGAGGCCCGCCCACAGCAGCCGCGCCGCGCGCAGCTTGGCGACCTCCATGAAGAAATTCATGCCGATCGCCCAGAAGAACGACAGCCGCGGCGCGAACTGGTCGACGCTGAGGCCCGCCGCGATTCCGGCGCGGATATATTCGGCGCCGTCGGCCAACGTATAGGCTAGCTCCAGATCCTGCGTCGCCCCGGCCTCCTGCATGTGATAGCCGGAGATCGATATCGAGTTGAATTTGGGCATGTGCTTAGCAGTGAACGCGAAGATGTCCGCGACGATGCGCATCGAGGCCGCCGGCGGATAGATATACGTGTTGCGGACCATGAACTCCTTGAGGATGTCGTTCTGGATGGTCCCGGAAAGGCTCGCCATAGAGGCGCCCTGCTCCTCGGCCGCCACGATGAACAGCGCCAGCACCGGCAG
>JAGWRL010000139.1 GCA_028876585.1 Pseudomonadota bacterium
CGACGCTCGCCACCCGTATCCTCGGCCGCGCCTCGGCGGAGGATCTGATCGCGCAGGACGGCACGGTCATCGTGAAGACCGGCGAGACCATTGAGGAGCGGCACCTGCCGGCGATCACCGCCGCCGGCATCCAGGAGGTGAAGATCCGCTCGGTCCTCACCTGCGAGGCCAAGAACGGCGTGTGCGGGGCCTGCTACGGGCGCGATCTCGCGCGCGGCACGCCGGTCAACATGGGCGAGGCGGTCGGCGTCATCGCGGCGCAGTCGATCGGCGAGCCGGGCACGCAGTTGACGATGCGCACGTTCCACATCGGCGGCGCGGCGCAGTTGGCGGATCAGAGCTTCATCGAGTCCAACTTCGATGGCGTGGTCAAGATCCGCAACCGCAACCTCGCCCGCAACTCGAACGGCGATCTGATGGCGATGGCGCGCAACGTCGCGATCGTGATCTACGACCGCTCGGGCGCGGAGCGCGCGGTGCATCGCGTGCAATATGGCGCGCGGCTCAAGGTCGACGAGGGCGATCAGATCAAACGCGGCCAGCGTCTGGCCGAGTGGGACCCGTTCACCCGCCCGATCCTGACCGAGACCGACGGCGTGATCGGCTTCGAGGACCTGACCGAAGGCGCCTCGATGTCCGAGCAGATCGACGAGGCGACCGGCATCGCCAAGCGGTTGGTGATTGACTGGCGCTCGTCGCCGCGCACCTCGGCGCTGAAGCCGGCGCTGGTGGTGAAGGGCGCCGACGGCAAGGTGATCAAGCTGCCGCGCGGCGGCGACGCGCGCTACATGCTGCCCGTCGACTCGATCATCTCGTTCGAGCCGGGCGCGCATGTGAAGGCGGGCGACGTCATCACGCGTATCTCGATCAACTCGGCCAAGACGCGCGACATCACCGGCGGTCTGCCGCGCGTGGCGGAATTGTTCGAGGCGCGCCGGCCCAAGGATCACGCGATCATCGCGGAGATCTCCGGCACGGTGCGGTTCGGCAAGGACTTCAAGAACAAGCAGCGCGTGACGATCGAGTCGGGCGAGGAAGGGGTCGAGAATTCCGAATATCTGATCCCGAAGTCGAAGCACATCCACCTCCAGGATGGCGACGTGATCGAGAAGGGCGAATATCTGGTGGACGGCAACCCCGCGCCGCACGACATTCTCGCCATCAAGGGCGTCGAGGAGCTGGCCGCCTATCTCGTCAACGAGATTCAGGAGGTCTACCGACTGCAAGGCGTGCTGATCAACGACAAGCACATCGAAGTGATCGTGCGCCAGATGTTGCAGAAGGTCGACATCACCGATCCCGGCGACACCGACTTCCTCAAGGACGAGCAGGTCGATCTCAGCGACCTCGATCAGGCCAACGAGATCATGCGCGCCGAGGGCAAGAAGGAGGCGGTCGGCGTGCCGGTGCTGCTTGGCATCACCAAGGCGAGCTTGCAGACGCGCTCGTTCATCTCGGCCGCCTCGTTCCAGGAGACCACGCGCGTCCTCACGGAGGCCTCGGTCAACGGCAAGGTCGACACGCTGGAGGGCCTGAAGGAGAACGTGATCGTCGGTCGGTTGATCCCAGCCGGCACCGGCGCGGCGATGACCAAGCTGCGCACGATCGCCACGACGCGCGACAATCTGATCCTGGCGCAGCGGGCCGAGGAATCCTCGGCGCAGCCGGCGCTGGGAATCGCGGCGCCGACGATGGAGAGCGTGGCGCGGCCGCGCTCGCGCGCCCCCGCCGCGGAGTGATCCGCCTCAAGAGCCGCCCTAGGGCGGCTCTTTTTTTGTCTGGGGAACGGCGCGCCGCGCGACGTTTTTTGAGTTGACACAACCGGGGATCGCGAACGATAAGCCCGTCGCGCCCCGGAGCCTTCCGGGGCGTTGTTCGTCGCGGGCGACCGGGCGAATGGGGGAGTGTCCCGAGCGGCAAAGGGGGCGGACTGTAAATCCGCTGGCTATGCCTTCGTAGGTTCGAGTCCTACCTCCCCCACCATTCCAAAGTCAGATCAGGCTCAGCTGTCGCGTCGCCGCGGGACGTGGGAACGGACGTTCGCTGCCCCGCCGGAAATTTCGGCGAGACCGCGCTCACGCCATGCGGCGGCAGGCGCTCCTGCGCCCTTCGGAGACGAAGCGGAGGGGCTTCCACAGCCAAGCCGCGCCTGGGATCGTCCTCCTGTGCCAAAGCCGGCCCCCAGCGGGCGCGCGGGCGGCTTATGTCGGGGTGGTCCTGCTGGTGCGGCGAGAGTCATTTTCAAAAGTGACGCCGATGCGGCGATTGAAACGGAGCAACGTCGAGGTGTCCGCCTCAAGGCCGCGCTCGGCCAGACGCCGCCGGCCGAGCCCTTCGCGCGTGATGTCGGGCTTCCCCGCGCCCGCCAGTTCCGGTGCGCAACCAGCGCCGATGCCCGCGCACTCTACTGGGCGAGCCTCGCTCCGTGCGGCGGTAGCGCCCAGCCATTTGATCGCCGTCGAGAGAGGGTCAGCGGACTGCCAGTCGAACTCGTAACCGCCCTCGAACAGCATATGAACTCGGGCAAGGCTGGGCGGCTCGATCTTCCATATGCCGAGCAAACTGTATGAACGCCCCAGCGTCATCATCGCCACAAGCCCGAGCTTTGGCGAATAGGCGGCGGCGGTCGGCGACGCCAAGCTGACGACGGCGCCGCTCGACCGCCTCGCGCGCCGCAAATAGCGCATCGTGCGTATACATATCATTAGGAGCAATACGGGGTCGCCGATTGCGGGGCAACGCCCGCCGCGCAAGTTCAGGCCCCGGAGAACACGGGATCGCCGATTGACGCGCGATGATGATAGAATATTGTATATATGTGTATGATCGTCCCCGCCGAACGCTTGCGGGAGCGAAGGAGGCGACCGCGTGGGACCGCTGCACGGACTAAAAGTCGTGGAAATGGCCGGCCTTGCGCCGGGTCCCTTCGCCGCCATGATGTTGGCCGATATGGGCGCCGAGGCGCTGCGGATCGAACGCCCCGGCCAGTCGGCGCCGCCCGGCCATCCGACCGTGGCGCTGTTGGAGCGCGGCCGTCGCTCCATCGCGCTCGATCTGAAGTCGCCCGCCGGCGCGCGAGTCCTGCGCCGGTTGCTCGCCGGCGCCGATGCTCTGATCGAGGGGTTCCGCCCCGGCGTCATGGAGCGCCTTGGCTTCGGCCCCGAGCCGTGCCTTGCGCTCAATCCCCGGCTCGTTTACGGCCGCATGACAGGCTGGGGGCAGGACGGGCCGCTTGCGCAAGCCGCCGGCCACGACATCAACTATATCGCGCTGACAGGCGCACTGCATTCGATCGGACGGCCCGGCGGACGGCCGAGCGCGCCGCTCAATCTGGTTGGAGATTTTGGCGGCGGCGGCCTCTATCTCGCCTTCGGCATCGTGTGCGCGCTGCTGGAGGCGCGCGAGTCCGGGCGGGGCCAAGTCGTCGACGCCGCGATGATCGACGGCGCCGCTTCGCTGATGACCTACATGTTCGCCGCCCTCGCCTCCGGCGCCTGGAGCGACAAGCGCGGCGAGAACCAACTCGATGGCGAAACCGCGCCCTGGTACGGCGTCTATGAGACCGCGGACGGGCGCTATGTCACGATCGCCTCGGCGGAGCCAGCGTTCTATGCGGAAATGCTGCGCCGCACGGGGTTGGAGCAAGAGGCGCCTGATCAGAACGATCGCCGCAGCTGGCCGGCGCTGCGCGCCCGGCTGGAGCAGATATTCCGTCAGAAAACCCGCGATGAATGGTGCACGATCATGGAGGGAACCGACGTCTGTTTCGCGCCCGTTCTGACCCTGCCCGAGGCGATAGCGCATCCTCACAATCGCGCCCGCGGCGTGTTCATCGAGGTCGACGGCGTGGCGCAGCCCGCGCCGGCGCCGCGCTTCAGCCGCACCAAGCCCGACATGCCGCGCGCGCCGGAACGGGCGCCTGGCGATCCCGCCGAGGTCCTGCGCGCATGGGGAATGTCCGAGGCTGAGGTCGCCGGGTTCGCGCGCGAGGGCGCCTTCGGCGCCGGGCGCTGAGCGCCGCGCGGCTGGCGGTTTGCATTCGCCGCGAAATATGGTAAGCTGCTTCACTACTTAAGGCCACTCGGGCGGAGGAAGCGCGCATGACGCCCCCAGGCGGCAGGGCTCCAGAGACGTCCCCGATGCGGGCGCGCGCCGATGGCGCCGGGGGGCGGCCGTGATTGCGCTGTTGATCGCCAACTCGCTCGCGCTCGCTTCGTTGCTGATCATGCTCTCGAGCGGCCTCGCGTTGATCTACGGCCTTCGCGACGTCATCAACTTCGGCCACGGCGCGCTCTATATGTTGGGCGCCTATCTCGGCTATTCGATCGCCCTTGTCGGCGGATTCTGGATCGCGCTCGTCGTCTCGCCGCTGGCGCTAGCCTTGCTCGGCGTAGCGTTCGAATATTTGGTGCTGCGGCCGTTGCGCGGCCGTTCGCATATCGAGGTGGCGCTGGTCACGCTGGGGCTCGGCATCATTCTGGGCCAGGCGCTGATCTTCGTTTACGGCGGCGAGGCGCGCGGCGTCGACGCGCCGGCGGCGCTGGCGGGCTCCGCGCGGTTGTTTGGTTTGTCCTATCCGCTCTACCGCATATTCCTCATCGTGATGGGTCTTGGCTCCTGCGCGGCGCTGGCCGTGTGGCTGCGCTTTTCCACTTCCGGCTTGCATGTCCGGGCGGTCAGTCAGGACCCGTCCGTCGCCCGCATGATGGGTGTCAACGCGGACCGGCTCAGCCTGCTCGTCACCTGCCTCAGCGCCGCCTTCGCCGGCGTCGCCGGCGTGCTGGCCGGGCCTTATCTGTCGGTTGATCCCGGCATGGACGTGAGCATGATCGTCAACTGCCTCATCATCGTGGTGATTGGCGGAACCGGCAGCATCGCCGGCGCCATCGTCGCCGCGTTGCTGTTCGGCTTCGTGCAAGTCGCAGGCTCGGTGTTTCTGCCCGACCTCGCCGCGCTCGCGCCTTACCTCCTGCTTTTCGGCGTGCTTCTGATTGCGCCGCGCGGCATAGGTCGCGGCCGGGCGCCGGCATGAGCGGCGGGACCGCGCCCGTGGCGGCTCGCGGCGGCGCCTATCTCGCCGACGGCGCTTCGCTTCGTGCGCCGCTCTGCGTCGTCTTGGCGGCGCTGCTGTACGCGGTGGGCGCGTTCGCGCCAAGCCATTTCCTAAGCGAATTTGCGCTGCGCATCGGCGCGGGCGGCCTGCTCCTCGGCATCCTCGCGCTGAGCGTCGCGTTTCTCATGAACCAGGCGGGGCTTGTCGCGCTAGGCGCGGCGAGCGTCTATGGCGGCGTCGGCTATCTCTTCGCCATCGCCATGAGCGAATGGGATCTGTCGCCGACCCCGGCGCTGCTCCTCGCTTTCGCCGCCGTCGTCGTCTATTCCGCGGCGCTCGGCGCCCTGATCGTGCGCACCAATCCGCTCGCCTTCATGATGCTGACCCTCGCCGCCGGGGAGATGATCAGCCACAGCGTAATGCTGGAAGGCTTGCGCGACTACACTTCGGGCGCCGACGGGTTGGTTGTCGGTTTCAAAGGCGCCGTTCTCGGCATGTCGGCCGCCGACTTTGCGAATGCGACGCAGTTCTGGCCGATCGCCTGGAGCGCGGCCTGGTTGCTCGGCCTCGCCGCCTTCGCCCTCCGCCGCTCGCGCTTCGGCGCGATTGTGCGCGCCATCCGGGAAAACGAGGAGCGGATGCGCTTCTCCGGCTTCGGCACCTATCTGCCGCGCCTCGCCGCCTTCGTGTTCGTCAACGCCATCGCAGGCGTTTGCGGCCTGCTGCATGTGCTGAACTCGGGCTTCGTTTCGCCGGAGAGCCTTGGCCTAGGCGTCAGCACCAACGCACTCGTGGCGGCGCTGATCGGCGGCGTGGCAAGTTCAACCGGGCCGATAGTTGGAGGCGTTCTGTTCGCCGTCGCGCAGGATCAGTTCGGCGCCCGCGGCTTCACGCAATTGCTGACTGGCCTCGCCATCGTCGTATTCATAGTCGTGTTTCCGCGCGGCGTGATCGGCGGATTGATCGAGGCGGCGCGACGCAGCCGCCGCCGGGGGGCGGGCTGACATGCTCGAAATCGCGAACCTTTCGGTGAGTTACGGCCACGTCCGCGCGCTCGACGGCGTCGATCTCACAATCAAAGGCGCCGGGGCGCTGCATGGGATCATCGGGCCGAACGGGGCGGGCAAATCGACGCTGCTCGACGCGGTGACCGGCCGCCGCGCCCCGAGCGGCGGCGCGGTGCGCTATCGCGGCCTCGACATCACGCGCAAGTCGGTGGCGTGGCGGCGCCGCCATGGCATGGCGCGATCGTTTCAGCGCACCAGCATATTTCAGGAGCTCACCGTGCGCGAGCAACTCTCGTTGGTCGCGCGCCATCTGCGCGACGACAGGCTCGACGATGTGATTGAGGCGATGAACCTCGGCGATTGCCTCGATGAAATGGCTGGCCGCATCGCCTATGGCGTGCAGCGGCGCGTCGACGTGGCGCTGGCGCTGATCGGCCGGCCGGACCTGTTGTTGTTGGACGAGCCAGGCGCCGGCCTCTCGGCGGAGGAAACCCTCAACCTGTTTCTGCATCTGCGCGAACTCGTGCGCGCGCGCGGGATGGCGGCGGTCGTCGTCGAGCACGATGTCGACGCCGTATTCGCCTGCTGCGATGTGGTGACGGTGCTCGATCTCGGCCGCCATCTCGCGACCGGCGCACCGGCCGCAATTCGCGCCGATAACAGAGTGATATCGGCCTATCTCGGAAGCGCCGCGTGACCTCGCTGGAGATCGTCTCGCTCCACGCCGGATACGGCGCCTCCACGGTGCTGCGCGGCGTCGAA
This sequence comes from Pseudomonadota bacterium, assembly GCA_028876585.1. Next base: position 6,823 of record JAGWRL010000139.1, read on the forward strand.
CTCAGCATTGGCGAAGGCGAGTCGGTGGCGCTGGTTGGACGCAACGGCACCGGCAAATCGACGCTGCTGATGTCGCTGTTCAAGGAGACACGCATCTTCTCCGGCGAAATCCGGATTGGCGGAACGCGCATCGACGATCGGCCCGGCTATGCCGCCGCCAAGCTCGGCGTCGCCATCTCGCCGCAGGGACGGCGCATTTTGCCCAACCTGACGGTGAAGGAAAATCTGCTGCTCGGGCGCGCGACCGGGCGGCGCGGACGCTGGGATTTGAAGGCGATCTACGATCTGTTCCCGGTGCTCGCCGAGCGCGCTGACAGCGCCGGCACGATGTTGAGCGGCGGCCAGCAGCAGATGCTGGCGATCGGCCGCGCGCTGATGGCGAACCCCGGCCTGCTGCTGCTTGACGAGCCCTCGGAAGGGTTGTCGCCGGTCCTCGTCGACGATCTCGTGCGGGCGCTCAACGAGATCCGCCGCGCCGGCGCGGGCGTGCTGATCGTCGAGCAGCACTTGAGCCTGGTGAAGCGGGCGACGGACCGGTTCGTCATTCTCTCGAAGGGCGAGATCGTCGGAGCGGGCCCGACCCGCGAAATGGACAGCCGCGACAACCGGGCGCTGATGGCGCTGTGACTTAAACAAGCTAGGGAGGAAAAGAAACATGAGAAACCAAATTGCCAGCCGATTGTTTGGAGCGGCTGTCGCCGCCGCCGCGACCATCGCCACGGCGAGCGCCGCCGACACGATCAAGATCGGCGCATTGCTGATTGACTCCGGCCCGCTCGCCGGCCTCAAGGAGTCGCAGGCCAAGGCGATCAATCTCGCCATCGAAGAGATCAACGCCGCCGGCGGCGCCGCGGGCCGGAAACTCGAGGCCGATTTCATCAGCTATCCCGGCACGCCCGACTCAGCCGTCGACGGCGCCACCCGCGCGGTGCAGAGGGACGGCGCGCTGTTCCTCACCGGCATGGACACGTCCGCCGTCTCGCCCGCGCTTTCAGCCAAACTCTCGTCGTTGAATGCGCTGATGGTCGAGGTCTACGCCCAGGCCGACGCCTTGACCGGCAAGATGTGCTCGCCAAACTATTTCCGCGCCAACGTCAACGATTCGATGCTGATGAACGCAGCCGGGCAATTCCTGAAGGAGAACGCCGGCGTCAAGACATGGGACATCATCGCCGTCGACTACGCGTCCGGACGCGACGCGGCGCAAAAATTCCAGGCGCTGGTGAAGGCGCAAGGCGGCACGGTGGGCAAGATCTTGTTCACGCCGTCGGGAACCACGGACTTCGGCGCCAAGATTTCGGAGCTTGCCTCAGATCCCGGCGAGGGTCTCTATGTCACGATTTTCGGCAGCGACGCGATCAACCTCGCCAAACAGCAGGCGCAGTTCGGTCTGTTCCAAAAATATAAGCTGGTGCTTGGCAATTCTTTCGTGATCCCGCAGGTCCTGCCCGCGATGGGAGAGACCACGCTCGGCGTCTATCAGACGCTCGGCTTCGTGCCCGGCGAGGCCGGCGCGGGCGCGGAAGCCTTCGTCAAGGCGTATAAGGCGAAGTATAATGGCGAGTTGCCCGCCTACACCGCCGCCGACCAATACGCCGCGATTCAGTTGATGGCGGCGGCGGTCAACAAGGCGAACTCCACTGATGTCGGGGCCGTGCGCGCCGCGCTCGCCGGCTTGAAGACGGACACGGTTCTGGGTCCGGTCGCAGTGCGCGCCGAGGACCACCAAACCGCACGCCCGATCGTTATGACCCAAATCGTCAAGAACGCGGATGGAAAGCCGGGTTATGCGATCAAACAAGTGTTCCCCGGCGAGGCGTTGCTGCCGCCGGTCGATAAAGCCTGCAAGATGTGATGGCTCAAAGAAGGAGGGCGTTCGCCCTCCTTCTCCCGGTCACGCGACCAGCGAAATTTTGCCGAACTGGCCGCCGCCGCTGAGACGGTCGAGGGCGGCGCGTATATCCGTCATCGGGAATTGGCTGTCGATTTCCGGCATCACCAGCCCACGCGAGAATACGTCCAACAACTGGCGAAACTCGCTGACGCTGCCGCCGGTTGAACCGTAGATTTCGAGTTGGCGGATGAACACCCGTTGCAGGTCGGCAGGCGGGTTGGCGCCCGACGTCGCGCCGCACGTGACCAATCGGCCGCCGCGACGCAGCGACTTGAGCGAATCCGCCCAACTTGCGGCGCCGACGCTATCAATCACCATATCGACGCCGCCGCCGCTCATATCGAGGATCGCCTTGGCGACATTGTCCTTGACGTAGTTGACGCCGCCCGCCGCGCCGAGCGTCATCGCGCGCGCAATCTTGGCGTCGCTGGACGAGGTGACGAAGGCGCGCGCGCCGATCAACCTGGCGAGTTGCAGACAGGCGACCGCGACGCCGCCGCCGATGCCAACGATCAGCACGCTCTCGCCTGGTTGCAAAGCCCGCTTGCCGAACAACATGCGCCACGCGGTGAGGTGGCCGGTCGCCAGCGCGCCGGCGGCGACGAGATCGGCGTCGTCTGGAAGCGGGAAAAAACATTGGCTCGGCATGGCGACATACTCGGCGAAGCCGCCATGCCGATGCTCGCCCATGATCTTGACGCTCTCGCACAAAGGTTGATCGCCGGCGAGACAATAGCGGCAATGTCCGCAAAACGCCTCGGAATAGAGCACAGCCTTCATGCCGGGCTTCAGGGCGCTGCCGGGAGCGGCCTCAGCAATCACCCCGGCGGCCTCGACGCCCATCACCTGCGGCAGGCTATGAGTTATGCCGGCGCCGCTGTCGCGCATATAGAGATCGACGCGATTGACTGAACTCGCCGCAACGCGCAACACGGATTCGCCCGGCGCCGGCGCGGGATCGGGGAAATCGCGCCAGCTCACGCCATCGGCTCCGCGCCGCTCCAGCACCGCCGCTTTCATGCCGCCTCCCGTCGCATCACCGCCAGGCGCAGAGTATTCGTACGCAGCTTTACTGTCCACCTCCGTCTTGCCCTCGGCGACTCGAACACGCAGACCGTCGCGTCGGGAAAATTGCGCAGCGGGTCGGGGCTGACGGCGGCTCTGACCGCAAGGCGACGCGAACGACCGCCACCTGTGGCAGGGTCCCCGGGGGATGGATGATCGAGAGCGAAAACATCTTCATCACCGGCCGGGCGCGATCGCAAAATACCGAGCGCGCCCTATAGCCGCCGAGCGACGCCGCCGCTTGCGATGACGGCGTATTTTCGCCAATGTCGGGGAAACGTAAATATGTGATCGATCGTTGCGCGAGCGGGCGGTTTGCGCCGGAACGCTGGCACTGGGGTTTTTCGGAAATGGCGCCAGACCTGAATTGGGAGCTGCGGCTCGGATTTCTCGTGCACGACGTGTCGCGGCTGCGGCGGCGCGTCGTCGACAAGGCGCTCAAGCCGCTCGGGGTGACGCGTTCGCAATGGTGGGTGCTGGCGTTTCTGTCGCGCTCGGACGGCATGTCGCAGGTGGCTTTGGCCGATGAACTCGACCTCGGCAAGGTCGCGCTCGGTCAATTGATCGACCGTCTCGAAAAGACCGGATTCGTGTCGCGCCGCGCCGACGAAGTGGATCGCCGGGTCAAGCGGGTGTTTCTCACCCGCCGCGGCCAATCGTTGATCGCGCGCATCCGCGAGAATGTCTCGGCCACGGAGAGGGAAATTCTCGAAAAGATCGACGAGGCGGATTTGCGGGCGACGGGCCGGGCTCTGCGCGCGATGAAGGAAAATCTGCTCGCCATGATCGTCGAGGGCGAGGAAAACGACGCCACCGACGCGGCGTGACCTCACGCCAGCCCGATCTCGCCGCGATCCAGCACCAGGACGTCGCGCTCGACCGCCCGCGCGCGAAAGCGGACGCCGCCGTCGTCGCTGAATTCGATGCGGATGGTGTCGCCGGGAAAGGCGGGGGCGGCGAAGCGCACCGACATCGAGACGAGCCGTTCCGGCCGGCGCGGCGCGAAATGCTTGAGCGCGGCGCGGCAGGCGAGGCCGAAGGTGTTGAGGCCGTGCGAGATCGGCCGCTCGAAACCCGCTTGGCGCGCGATGTCGGGGTCGGCGTGGATCGGCATGTAATCGCGGCTCGCCTGCCGGTAGAGCAATGCGGCCTGCGCCGAGGTCTTGTAGTCGTAAGCCGCGATCGGCCTGGCCTCGCTGTCGAGCGAACGCGTCAGGATCGGCGGCTCGCCGAAGCCGCCGGCGCCGCC
>JAGWRL010000019.1 GCA_028876585.1 Pseudomonadota bacterium
AGAAATCGGATAGCCCAACTCTATACAGAGTTCGCCGGAAACGAATCTGCTGAAATTCGGGCCGATTATTTTCCATCGGCGGCTTCCTCGGGGGCCGACGCCATGCGCGCCGACAGGCGGAGATGGCGTCGAAATTCCTCTCGCAGAGCATTCGCGTCGCCGGATTGGTCTTTGAGAGCCCGCTGAATGTGACTTCGCCACGCGATTAGTTTGTCTTGCCCGCCCGACACACGTAGCCCGCCGGACAGCCGCCAAAATATATCGGCCGCTTCTTGCGCCTGCTTGTTTCTCGGCGCTGGATAAGCGTCGTGAAAATAAATCCAGGTTTCGGCGATGAGCAGGGCGCAATAGGTTTGCGGAGACATTGACTCCTTGGGAGCCGCGCGCCCCCTTCCGGAGTTGGTTTTCCCGTTTGTAACCAGGGCCGGCGACTGCGCGGCCGATGCGGCGCGATCCCGTATATCGACCAGGACGGCATTGATTTCACCCGGGTTATATAGGGCTTGCTCTCCGCCAAGATCGAGGAACTCGACAACGGCGGCGCTGCTCAGAGCCGAAACTAGGCGTGGCGCCGCATCGGCGATCGCGGCAAGCATCGCTCTCATTTCGGCTCGAGTTGGTTGAAGCGATTCTACCGCGTACGCTGACATGACTGAGCCAGACCACGAATGAAGAAGCCCCTTGAGCCATGGCGGCGGATCAGTCGTAATCAGCTTGGCCAAAGGCTCGAATGCCTCGGCGCTAGAGCCCTTGCCTTTCCAAGCGTCGGCGCTGAAGAATCTTTCGAGTTTCTTACGTCTGTCGACAGAGATTGTCCGCTTTATCGCCATTCAATTCCCTGTTCCGTTAGCAGAAATTCCCTGTTCAGTGGAGATGAATTCCCTGTTGCGACTCTCTAGGCGGCGCGCTTTATCTAGTTGATAATACCTGAGGATCGACGGGTGTGCACCGCCGAACCGACCCCCGTTCGCGAGAATTTCCCTGATAAACAGGGAACGAGAGGTAGAGACCGGTTTGCAGGGACTGCGTCCGCCACCAGGAGCGCGCTAGCCGCCCAGTTTCATCTCGTCGAGCGCGGCGCGCGTGTTGTGCGAGGCCATGCCCGAGGCCGAGCGGGCGGGGCGGGTCATCGCGGTCGCGCCGCCCGATTTGTCCGTGGGCTTCGCCTTGCGCGCCACGACCCGCGCCACCGGGGCGACGGGCGCGACGGGAGAGTAATTTCCGACCGGTAGTACGAGCATGGAGACGCAACCTCCGCGAGCGTTCGCCTTGATATGAGCGCGCGGCGGTTAACAGCCTGTTCAACCGAAGGCGATCTTCGCGGTATGTCCAGCGATTTGCCGCTCCTCGTCGGTCGGCGCGACGAACATCGCCAGGCGCGACGCCGGCGTGGAAATGCGCGTCCGCGCCGCCGCATTGGCGGCCTCGTCGAGCGCCAGCCCGAGCCAGCCGAGCCGGGCGGCGACGGCGGCGCGCAGCGCGGTCGCATTCTCGCCGATGCCGCCGGTGAACACCAGCGCGTCGAGGCCGCCGAGGGTCGCCGTCAGGCCGCCGATTTCATAGACCAGCCGATGCACGAAATAGGCGATGGCGTCGCGCGCCCGCGCCGTGCCCGCCGCCTCGATCTCGCGCCAGTCGTTCGACACGCCCGACAAGCCTTTCAGCCCGCTGCGATGATAGAGCAGGTCGTTCAGCCCGGCCGCGTCGTAACCCTTGGCGGTCATGAGATAGAGCAGCACGCCGGGGTCGAGCTGGCCCGGGCGGGTGCCCATCGGCAGGCCGTCGAGGGTCGAAAAGCCCATTGTGGTGGCGACCGAGCGGCCCTCGCGCAGCGCGCACATCGAGGCGCCGTTGCCGAGATGGGCGATGATGACGCGGCCATCGGCGACCTCGGGCGCGATCTCGCGCAGCCGGCCGGCGACATATTCGTAGGACAGGCCGTGAAAGCCGTAGCGGCGCAGCCCGGCGTCCACCATTTCGCGCGGCAGCGCGTAGGCGTCGGCGACGAAGGCATGGCCGTGATGGAAGGCGGTGTCGAAGCAGGCGATCTGCGCCGCCTGCGGAAACAACGCCCGCGCGGCGCGCACGCCGGCGAGATTATGCGGCTGATGCAACGGCGCCAGCGGCTCCAACTTGGCGAGCGCGGCGTAAACGGCGTCGTCGATCGGCGCCGGCGCGGAATAGTCGGCGCCGCCGTGGACGATGCGGTGGCCGACCGCGCGCACGGCGAGGCCGGGCAGCCGTTCGCCCAGCAGGCCGAGCGCCGCCGTCAGCGCGCCGAGATGCGGCTCGCCGCCGCCGCGCCCGAGTTCGCGCGCCATCGCTTCGCCCTCGGCGGGGCGGAAATGCAGCCGCGCGTCGCCGCCGAGCGCCTCGACCCCGCCGCGACCGTGGCAGGCGAGCGAGCGCGGATCGAACACCGCGAATTTGAGCGAAGACGAACCGGCGTTGAGCGTGAGAAGGGCGTCGGTCACAAGCGCTTTCCCTTAAACGGGGCTGCGCTTATAGCGGGCCAAACGGAGGATTTGTCATGCGCGTTCTGGTCACGGGGGCGGCCGGCTTCATCGGCTTCCACTTGAGCCGCCGGCTTTTGGCCGAGGGGCATGAGGTCGACGGCCTCGACGGCATGACGCCTTATTACGACGTGACGCTGAAGGCGGCGCGCTGGGCGGAATTGCAAAAATCGCCGCGCTTTCGCGGCCATGTCGCGATGCTGGAGGACGGCGCCGACGCATTCGCGGAAACCCCCGACGCGATCGTCCACCTCGCCGCGCAGGCGGGGGTGCGCTATTCGCTCGAAAACCCGCGCGCCTATGTCGATTCCAACCTGCTGGGCACTTACAATGTGATGGAGCTGGCGCGTTCCCGCGCGGTGCGCCATTTCCTGCTCGCCTCGACCAGTTCGGTCTATGGCGCCAATACGGCGATGCCGTTTCGCGAAACCGACCGCACCGATCACCCGCTGACCCTCTACGCCGCCACCAAGAAGGCGACCGAGGACATGGCGCATTCCTATGCGCATCTGTGGAAGATCCCGACCACGGCGTTTCGCTTCTTCACCGTCTACGGTCCCTGGGGCCGGCCGGACATGGCCTTGTTCAAATTCGTCGCGGCGACGCTGAAGAGCGAGCCGATCGAGGTTTACGGCCGCGGCGAGATGAAGCGCGATTTCACCTATATCGACGATCTCGTCGAGGCCGTGCGGAGGTTGATCGACCTTCCGCCGCGCGAAGGTTTTGCCGTCGGGCCGGTGGATTCGCTCTCGCCGGCCGCGCCCTATCGCGTCGTCAATATCGGCGGCGGCCAGCCGTTCGGGCTGCTGCCGTTCATCGACGCGATCGAGCGGGCGCTCGGCCTGCCGATCCAGCGGCGGCTGTTGGAGATGCAGAAGGGCGACGTGCCGGCGACCTGGGCCGCGCCCGACCTGTTGCGCGCGTTGACCGGATATGTCCC
>JAGWRL010000140.1 GCA_028876585.1 Pseudomonadota bacterium
ACGTTCATGTGGCCGGGCATGCGGCCGGCGACCGGGTGGATCGCGTATTTGATCTCGACGCCCTCCTTCTTGAGGATGTCGCACATCTCACGCAACGAGTGCTGCGCCTGCGCCACCGCCATGCCGTAGCCCGGCACGATGATGATTTTCGAGGCGTTCTTCATCATGTAGGCGGCGTCGTCGGCCGAGCCCTGCTTGACCGGCCGCGTCTCCTTGGCGCCCGCCGGCCCCGCCGTCTCGCCGCCGAACCCGCCGAGGATGACGGAGAAGAACGAGCGGTTCATGCCCTTGCACATGATGTAGGACAGGATCGCGCCCGAGGAGCCGACCAGCGCGCCGGTGATGATGAGCGCCAGATTGCCGAGCGTGAAGCCGATGCCCGCCGCCGCCCAGCCGGAATAGGAATTCAGCATCGAGATGACGACTGGCATGTCGGCGCCGCCGATCGGGATGATCAACAGCACGCCGAGCGCCAGCGCGTCCAGCGCGATCAGCCAAAACCAGGCCGCCGACTGCGACGCGTAGAACAGGACGATCAGCAGCACCAGCAGCACGCCGAGGCCGCCGTTGATCCAATGCCGGCTCGGCAGCATGATCGGCGCGCCGGACATGCGGCCGTCGAGCTTGAGGAAGGCGATGATCGAGCCGGTGAAGGTGATCGCGCCGATCGCCAGACCGAGCGACATTTCGATCGTGCTGGCGGGATGGATATGCGCGCCGTCGCTGATGCCGAACGCGACCGGCGCATAAAGCGCCCCCGCCGCCACCAGCACCGCGGCGAGGCCGACCAGCGAGTGGAACATCGCCACCAGTTGCGGCATCGCCGTCATCTGCACGGTGCGGGCGCGCCAGACGCCGACGCCGCCGCCGACGCCGAAGCCGAGCAGCACCAGCACCCAGGACAGGAACCCGTGCGGCGGGCTCAGCGCCAGCGTGGTGACGATCGCCAGCCCCATGCCGAAAATGCCGAAGCGGTTGCCCTGCCGCGACGTCGCGGGCGACGACAGGCCGCGCAGCGCCAGGATGAACAGGACCCCGGCGACGAGGTAAAGCAGAGCGGCGAAATTGGCGTTCACGGCGCTCAGCCCTTCTTCTTGTACATGGCGAGCATCCGCTCGGTGACCATGAATCCGCCGAAGATGTTCACGCTGGCCAGACAAAGCGCGACGAAGCCGACGAATTTGGCGAAGTTGGAGCCGGCGTTGACGCCGGCGACGCCGACCGACAGCAAGGCGCCGACGACGATGACGGAGGAGATCGCGTTGGTGACGCTCATCAGCGGCGTGTGCAGCGCCGGCGTCACCGACCAGACTACGTAATAGCCGACGAACACGGCGAGCGCGAAGATCGCCAGCCGGAACACGAACGGGTCGATCGCGCCCCCCGTCGCGGCGTGCGCGGTCGTCGCGAGTTGGTCGGCCAAGGCCTCCGCCTGCGCGGCGGCGTCGCGCGCGGCGGCGGCGGCCGTCCTGGCGCGGTCAATGGTGGCGTCGAGGTTGTCCATCTTGCCCCCTGGCTCTAGGCCGGCTTGAAATTGGGATGCGTCACCGCGCCGTCCCGCGTCAGCAGGGTCGCCTTGACCAGTTCGTCGTCCCAGTTCACCGCGAGCTTCTTTTCGCCCTTGTCGATCAGGGTCTCGACGAAGGCGTAGAGGTTGCGCGCATAGAGCGAGGACGCGGTCGAGGCGAGTTTGCGCACGTCGGAATAGCCGACGATCTTCACCCCGTTGTCGGAGACGACGAGTTCGTTCGCCTGCGCCAGTTCGCAATTGCCGCCGCGCTCGACGGCGAGATCGATGATCACCGAGCCCGCGCGCATCGAGGCGACCATGGCGGCGCTGACGAGCTTGGGCGCCGGCCGGCCCGGAATCAGCGCCGTCGTGATCACGATGTCCTGCTTGGCGATGTGGGCGGCGACCAGCGCGGCCTGTTTGGCCTTGTAGGCGTCCGACATTTCCTTGGCGTAGCCGCCGGAGGTCTCCGCCTGCTTGAACTCCTCGTCCTCGACGGCGACGAATTTGGCGCCGAGCGATTCGACCTGCTCCTTGGTGGCGGGGCGCACGTCGGTCGCGGTGACAATCGCCCCAAGGCGACGGGCCGTGGCGATCGCCTGCAGGCCGGCGACGCCGACGCCCATGATGAACGCCTTCGCGGCCGGCACGGTGCCGGCCGGCGTCATCATCATCGGGAAGCCGCGCACATATTCGGCCGCGGCGTCGATCACCGCGCGATAGCCGGCGAGATTGGCCTGGCTGGACAACACGTCCATCACCTGCGCGCGGGTGATTCGCGGCATCAATTCCATGGCGAAGGCGCAGACGCCGGCTTTGGCGAGCGCCTCGATCTCCGCGACATGGCCGTAAGGGTCCTGAATCGCGACCACGAGCGCGCCCGACTTCAGCGCCTGGGTCTCCTGCGCGTCGGGGCGGCGCACTTTCAGCACCACGTCGGCGGCGAGCGCCTCGGCCTGCTCGACCGAAGTCGCGCCGGCGGCGGCGTAATCGGCGTCGGTGAAGCCGGACGCGAGGCCCGCGCCCTTGGCGACTGCCATCTCGGCGCCGAGGGCGATGAATTTCTTGACCGTTTCCGGCGTCACCGCGACGCGCGTCTCGCGCGCTTCGGTTTCTTTCGGCGCCCCGATACGCATAGCGTCTCCTCGACAGACGGGAAGGCGTAGGCGTCCCGGCCTACGTTGCGGCCGAAATTACAGAACGATGCAGGCGAGGCCAAGCAACACGAACACTCCGGCCGGCAAGCGCCAGCCCAGGCCCGTGATGCCGGCGAGCGCCGAAGCGGCGATATTGAGGATGAAGCCGACCAAAGCGACGAAGGGATGCCCTTCCAGGCCCCACAGCACCAGCAGAAGCACGATGTTGAGGAGGTGGACCGTCAGATTCTCGGTGAGGCTGACGAAGCCCGCGTAGGTCTCCTCATGCGCCGGCAAATCAATCCCGAGATCCGCCTTCGCGACGCCCGCATGATCCGACATTCCGCCCGCCCCTCGATTTCCAGGTGTTTCGGCCCCCCGCTTAGCTTATCAAACGGCGGGCCGCAACCGGCGGAAAGACTTAGACCGTAAGCCGCGCCCGGCTCAGACCCGGGCGGCCTCGCCCGCCCGCTCGCCCGCCTTTTCGCGCCCGTCGAGCGATTCGAGCTTCTGCAACTCGGCCAGCGCCTCTTCGAGCGCGGCTTTGGCGTCGTCGATCTGCGCGCCCAGTTCGACGATCGAGCTTTTCAGATTGTCGCGCCGCCCGGCCGCCGCCCGGGCGTAGGTGGGATAGGCGAAATGGCTGGGATCGCTGATGCCGGCCCGCTTCTCTTCATTGGCGATCTCACGATCGAGATCGGCGATCATGCGATTGAATTCGGCGCTCATCATCTCGATCTGACGGACGCGCCGGCGCTTCTCCTCGACTTGAAACCGTTTCAAACGGATTAGCGTGTCCCGCGACTTCATACCAACGCACTCCCCACGAACTCGAAAACGCTTTACCCATCCGCGCCGAACGGGCGCGGCACCCCACGAGACGGGTCGAGGATGAACGAGGAAGGTTGCGCGTTGGTTACGCCGCAAGGGGCGCGTCAAGCGAATTGGCTGTGCGAAGCGGCGAAAATTTCGCGGGGCTGACCGCGCGCGTTAGGGCTTCGTTTACCCGCGTCATTAACACTAACTTCGGCGCGTGACCTTGCCGCCACAATGTGGGACGGAAACCGCGAAAGCGCGAGTCTCGGGAGTCTGCTAGCGGGAGAAGCTAAGAAATTGGTTTAAGTGGCTTCATCCCGAAAAACCTAGTTATTGTATCGGTTTATGGATTTTCGGATCGATCGTGACAAAGGGCTTGCAGGTGTGATTCAAGGTTTGTTAACTAATGTGGCGCAAACGTTGCGTCGATTCGGAATGGCGGGTGGCTTCGGCGTCGCGGGACGACGGGGCGGGAACAAGTCGGCGACGGACGTTGCTGTCGGGCGGCGGCGGTCCATGGCGGGGATCTAGAACATGCGGGTGCTTCTCATCGAGGACGACAGCGCCACGGCGCAGAGCATCGAATTGATGCTCAAGTCGGAGAATTTCAACGTCTATGTCACCGATCTTGGCGAGGAAGGCATCGACCTCGGCAAGCTCTACGATTACGACATCATCCTGCTCGACCTCAACCTGCCCGACATGTCCGGCTACGAGGTGCTGCGCTCGCTGCGGGTCACCAAGATCAAAACGCCGATCCTGATCCTGTCCGGCATGGCCGGCATCGAGGACAAGGTGAAAGGTCTCGGCCACGGCGCCGACGATTACCTCACCAAACCGTTCCACAAGGACGAACTGGTCGCGCGCATCCACGCCATCGTGCGCCGCTCGAAGGGCCACGCCCAGTCCGTCATCGTCACCGCCGATCTCGTCGTCAATCTCGACCAGAAGACCGTCGAGGTCGACGGCGCGCGCGTGCATCTGACCGGCAAGGAATATCAGATGCTGGAGCTGCTCTCGCTGCGCAAGGGGACGACGCTGACCAAGGAGATGTTCCTCAACCATCTCTACGGCGGCATGGACGAGCCCGAGTTGAAGATCATCGACGTGTTCATCTGCAAGCTGCGCAAGAAGCTCGCTTCCGCCAGCGGCGGCCGCAACTACATCGAAACCGTCTGGGGCCGGGGGTACGTCCTGCGGGAGCCGCCCCCGGGGGATGAACGCATTCCCGCCTGATCCCTGGGATCGCCATTTCCGCGCCCCGCCGGCTCCCCGCCGCGGGGCGTTTGCTTTTGTCACGCGCGGATGCGCGCCAGCATCCGCTCGACATGGGCGATCGGCGTCTCCGGCAGGATGCCGTGGCCGAGGTTGAAAATGTGGGCGCGCGACGCGAACCCCTCCAGCACGGCCTCGACCCCGGCGTCGAGCGCCGCCCCGCCCGCGATCAGCGCCAGCGGATCGAGATTGCCCTGCAAGGCGAGCCGGGCGGGCAACATCGCGGCCGCCGCGCCCGGGTCGACCGCCGTGTCGAGCCCGATCGCCGCCAGCCCCTACACCCGCGCGAAGCGGCCAAGATGCGTCGCCGCGCCGCGCGGAAAGGCGATGACCGGAATGTCGGGCTGTTGCGCCTTCAGCCGCGCGACCAGCCGCCGCAGCGGCGCGACGCACCAGCGCTCGAATTCGGCCGACGGCAGCACGCCCGACCACGAATCGAAGATTTGCACCGCCTCCGCCCCGGCCTCGATCTGGCGGGCGAGGTAATCGGCGGAGGAATCCGCCAGCCGGTCGATCAGCCGCGCGAACAGGTCGGGATTGCGATAGGCGAACAGCCGCGCCGGCGCCTGATCGGGCGTGCCGCGCCCGGCGATCATGTAGCTCGCCACCGTCCATGGCGCGCCGCAGAAGCCGATCAGCGCCGTCTCGGGCGAAAGCTGGGCGCGCACGCCCGAAACCGCCTCGAACACGGGGGCGAGTTTCGCCCAGTCCGGCGTCTCGCAAAGTTGAGCGAAATCCTGCGCCGTCTCGATCGGCGTCAGCCGCGGCCCCTCGCCGGTTTCGAAACTGACGGCCTGCCCAAGCGCGTCGGGCATGACGAGGATGTCGGAGAACAGGATCGCCGCGTCGAAGCCGAACCGGCGGATCGGCTGCAACGTCGCCTCGATGGCGAATTTCGGCGTGTAGCAGAAATCGAGGAACGAGGCGGCTTGCGCCCGCATCTCCCGATATTCCGGCAGATAGCGCCCGGCCTGCCGCATCATCCAGACGGGCGGGCGCTTCTGGCGCTGGCCGGCGAGCGCGGCGAGGAACGGTTTGGTCATGCGAGAGGGCCCCGGTTCGGCGCGACTGATCCCGCGAAACGCGGCCGCGCGCAAGGGCGTCCTCATCGCCGAGGTCAACGGCGCTCCGCTCCAGGTCGCCAGCTCGACCCAATTCGCAAACCGCCGGGAAATCGGCGGCCGCGCTGCGCTCACGCGGCTTTTTTGCTCACCGCTTTGGCGATCCGCTCGGGCGGCGGCGCATCGTTGACCACAGCCGCCTCGCTTTGCAGGAACTTCCGCCGCCGCCCCAGATTGGCGTTTTCGGCCAGCATCACCTCCACCATCGCGCGCGGCGGCCATAGCTTGACGTTGGGCGCCTTGCCTTTGCCGAGGCGATTCAACTGCGCGTAAAACCAGTAGATGCCGGCGAAATTGGCGAGCACGCCGAGCAGCGGAATCGGCGAGTTCGAGCTGAACAACCCTTTCGCGCGCCGCAGGTTCGCCTCCCAGGATTCGAGCCGGTCGATCTCGCCCGAAAGCAGGCCGCGCACGCAATGCTGATCGACGCAGACCGGACGCGCGACGCCCAACACATCAATGCCTTCGTCGAGCGCACCCTGCATGCCGGCGCGGCTGCGCAGCCCCCCGGTCAGCATCACCGGCATTTTCAGTTCCTGACGCAGCGCGCGCGCGAATTCGAAGAAATAGGCCTCGCGCGCCGCCGTGGAGGGTTTCAGCGGCGGTTCGCAATCCGCGCCGACGCCCGAGGCGCCGAGCATCACCGGGCTTTCGTAGGAGCCGCCGGAGATCTCCAGGAGATCGACGCCGGCCGCCTCCAACCAGCGCCCGACCATCAGACTGTCCTCGCGGTTGAAGCCGCCGCGCTGGAAATCGGCCGAGTTGAGCTTGACCGCGATGGGGAAGTTGCGCCCGACGCGCTTGCGGGTCGCGGCGACCACTTCGAGCAGCAGCCGCGCGCGGTTCTCCAGCGAGCCGCCCCATGCGTCGGTGCGGTTGTTGACGTTGGGCGCCAGGAACGAGCCGAGGAGATAGCCGTGCGCGGCGTGAATCTGCACG
>JAGWRL010000141.1 GCA_028876585.1 Pseudomonadota bacterium
AAGGCGCGGCTCGCCGCGTTCGGCGTCGAGGTCCCCGAGGGCGAAGTGTGTGCGACCCGCGAGGCCGCGCTCGCCGCCGCCGCGCGGCTGGCGCCGGTGGCGATGAAGGCGGTCGGAGCTGACATCGCGCACAAGACCGAGATCGGCGCGGTGCGGCTCGGCCTCGTTTCTCCGCAGGACGTCGCCAACGCCTATGACGAGCTGTCGCGCATATCCGCGCGCGTGCTGGTCGAGCGCATGGCGCCCGCGCCGGTCGCCGAACTGATCGTTGGGGCGGCGCGCGATCCCGCGCTCGGGCTGCATCTCATCATCGGCGCCGGCGGCGTGCTCGCCGAGTTGCTCGCCGACCGTCGCATCCTGATGCTGCCCGCCAGCGCTGTGGACATCCGCGCCGCGCTCGGCGAGTTGCGCGTTCACCGGTTGCTGTCGGGTTGGCGCGGCAAGCCGGCCGCTGATATCGACGCGGTCGTCGCCGCCATCGCGGCGATCGCCATTTTCGTCGCCGCCCATGCCGCGAGCCTCGACGAACTTGACGTCAACCCGCTCATCGTCACGCCGGACCGCGCCATCGCCGTCGACGTGCTGCTGCGCCTGAGAGAGACATGACCGGACCGATCCGCACCCGCCGCGACGGCGGCGTTCTCGAAGTGACGCTCGACCGCCCCAAGGCCAACGCGGTCGATCTCGCCACCAGCCGCATCATGGGCGAGGTTTTCCGCGATTTTCGCGACGACCCCGATCTGCGCGTCGCGATCCTCACTGGCGCGGGCGAAAAATTCTTCTGCCCCGGCTGGGACCTGAAGGCCGCCGCGGCGGGCGATGCGGTCGACGGCGATTACGGCGTCGGCGGTTTTGGCGGCTTGCAGCAATTGCCGAACCTGAACAAGCCGGTGATCGCCGCCGTGAACGGCATCTGCTGCGGCGGCGGGCTGGAGATCGCGCTCTCCTGCGACATGATCCTGGCCGCCGAACACGCGACCTTCGCTCTGCCTGAGATTCGCTCGGGCACGGTCGCCGACGCGGCCTCAATCAAA
Source organism: Pseudomonadota bacterium (assembly GCA_028876585.1). The sequence continues at coordinate 1,035 of JAGWRL010000141.1, forward strand.
CTGCCCAAGCGCATTCCCTATCATATCGCGATGGAGCTGCTGCTCACCGGCCGCTTCATCGACGCCGCCGAGGCGCGGCAATGGGGCCTGATCAACAAGATCACGCCCGCCGCCAAGTTGATGGAGGAAACCTGGACGCTCGCGCGCCTGCTGGCGAGCGGCCCGCCGCTGGTGTTCGCCGCGATCAAGGAGATCGTGCGCGAGGCCGAAAACCAGAAGTTCCAGGATCTGCTGGAAACAGTTACGAAGCGCGGCTTGCCGACCGTCGACAAGCTCTATGGATCGAGCGACCTTCTCGAAGGTTTCAACGCTTTCGCGCAAAAGCGCGATCCCGTCTGGACGGGGCGATAGCGGGTCCGCTTCCCGATGTCGCGGTCGCTCGCCAATTTCAATTTCGCGAAGCGCCATGAATGCGCGCGCTTGCATTTGGCGAACGATTTCGCTTCGGGCGCGCCGAGGCGAACCGGCCGGCCCGGCGAAAGCGGCTGACGGTGACCATCCCCGCGTGGGCGGGGGCGAGTCTTGCCCTCAACTTGCTGAAACCGCTATTATACAGCGGGCCGTCAAATCGATGTTTTGTTCGGGGCGCGCGGTTCGCACGCCTGAACGTAATCGCCGGCTTTCCCGCTCACCAGACCGACACCAAAACTCCGTCGAGACTGGCGAGTTGACGGGGCGGCGACGGACGGGCGGCATCGCCGCTTCCTCGCTCGTCGGCTCGGCCAGAAAGGCCTTGATGCTGTCGATCAGCAGAGGGATCAGGCCGCCGCGGCGCGCGAGCCGCTCGATATTTTCGGTCGGCCGCTTCGCCGCCCTGAAGCGCGCTTGAGGCGCGACCTCGGCCGCGCGCGAGCGCGCCAGATCATCGAGCGTTTGGCGCGCGGCGGCGCCGGGCGGCGCCGCCGCGCGCGTCGTCAACCCTCTGGCGGTCGTGAACGGCGCGCTTTGCGCCCGCAGCTTGCGAGGCATGCGGCGGCCCTTGTCGAGACCGCCCGTCGAGCAACGCGCGAACGCGCCTCAGTATTGCCCGGCCGACGGCGGGTAGACGCGCTTGAGCTTGGCCTGCGCCTCGGGGCTGCCGACGTCCTTCGCCGTCACCAGCGGTTCGGTCAACGGCATTTCCTTGACCGTCGGCTTGCCGGTCAGCGCGTTGAAGACCTGTTGCGTCGCCTCGATCCCCTGTCCGCCGGCCTCTTGCAGGAAGATGCCCTGGATGACGCCGTCGCGCAGCAGCTTGACGGTCGTCGGACTGCCGTCCGCGGTGACGACGCCGATCTTGCCGACGAGATTGCGGGTCTGGAGAACCTTGGCGGCGCCGGTCGCCGCTTCGTCGTACATGCCGTAGATCGCCGTGATGTCGGGATGGGCGGTCAGGAGATCGTTGGCTTCGTCGACGGCCTCGCGGACGGTGAGGCCCTTGGTCTGGAGGATCTGCGCCAGATCGCAGCCGTCGGCCTTGAACGCCGCTTGCGCGCCGCGCAGGTATTTCTGGGCGTTTTCACGGTCCTGCGGCAGGGACAGCATGCCGACCTTATTGCCGCCGCGCTCCTTGGCGAGCTGGCAGACGAAACTGGCCTCGGCCTTGCCGGACGCTTCATTGTTCGCGGTCACCGATGAAGTGTAATCCGTCTCGCCGGGTTGCGGCCCGATGCCGGTGAAGGCGATGGGAACCTTCTGCTCTTTCAAATAGCGCAGCACGGGCGGCGTGCTCGTCGAGCTGACCGGGCCGATGACGATGGCGTTCGCGCCCTTGGTGATCGCCGTCTTGATGTTCGACATCTGCTCGGTGGGCGAATTGTGCGAATCCAGTTCCATGTAGTTCATGCCGAGCTCGGCGGCCTTGGTCTTGGCGCCGTAGGCGACCCATTGCCAGTAGGAGATATCGAGCGAGGGCATGATGACCGCGACGGTGTATTTCTTGTCCTGCGCCTTGGCGGCGCCGAGCGCCAGCGCGGAGATGCAAAGCGCCGTCGCGGCGAGAGACGCGCCGCGTTTCAGATAGGCTTTCATGTCTGGTTTCCTCCTAAGGCGAGGGCGAAGCCCCCGTATGCTGCACCGGTCAGGCGCGAACTTTGGCAAGTCGGTCGATGAGCACCGCGACCAGAATGACGAGCCCGGTCACCGACCCTTGCCAAAAACTGTTGATGCCGATCAGGTTCACGCCGTTCTGGATCACGGTGATCATGATCGCGCCGAGCGCGGCGCCGAGCGCGGAGCCCGTGCCGCCGAACAGGCTGGCGCCGCCGATCACGCAGGCCGCGATAGCCTGGAGCATCATGTTGGCGCCGGAGGTGGCCTCGGAATTGCTGATGTAGGACAGGCTCAGCATGCTGGAGAAGGCCGCCAGCAGGCCGGCGATCACGTAGACCGTGGTGCGGATGCCGCTCACGGGTATGCCGAGCAGGCGGGAGGCCTTGTCGTTGCTGCCGATGGCGTAGACCCAGCGGCCCATCACCAGCTTGCGCAGCCCCCACTCGATGGCGATCGTCCCCATCACGCAGAACAGCACGTAGTTGGCGACGCCGGGAATGAGCCGCCCGCTATTGAGCAGATAGAAGGTGGGATCGAGCAGCGCGATGGAGTGGCCGTCGGTGATCACGAAGGCGAGGCTCGCGCCGACGGCGTAGGTGATCAGTGTAACCACGAACGGCGCGAGGCCGAGCGCCGTGACGAGAAGCCCGTTGACGGCGCCAACCGCGACGCCGACGCCAAGGCCGGCGGCGCAGGCGAGCGGCCAGGCGGCGCCGGCGGACATCGCAAGCCCGGCGACCATGCCGCTCAACGAGAAGGTGGAGCCGACCGACAGATCGATGCCGCTGGTGATGATCACCAGCAGAACGCCGAGCGCCATGATGACCAGCGGCGCCGCGGTCTGCGCCACATTGGCGATGTTGCCATAGGAGAAAACCTGCGGCGACCAGAAGCTGACCACGCCCATGATCAGCACAATCGCCAGCCCGAGCGCGATCTCGGAGCGGTAGCTCGCAAGCAGGCGCGCCGCCGCGCCCGCCGGCGGGAGGGCGGCCGGCGCGGCTGCGGACGCCTGCTCGGATACGGCCATGTTTTTCTCCCCACCTCTTGCGAACATCGCTTGCGTCATCGTCGCCTCACGCCGCCATTCCGGTCGCCCGCGTCATGGCGACCTCCGTGATCTCGCCCTGTCGCAGGAGACGGCTGATCGCGCCTTGCAGGTCGAAGGCGATGACGTGATCGCAGGTCTCCGCAAGCTCTGAAAACTCGGTCGACCACCAGACGACGATGGAACCGGCGGCGGCGACGGAGCGGATGATCTGATAGATCTCCCGCTTGGCGCCGACGTCGACGCCGCGCGTCGGCTCTTCCAGCACGAGAATCTTCGGCGCGAGATCGAGCCAGCGGGCGATCAGCAGTTTCTGCTGGGTGCCGCCCGACAACGTCTGCGGCAGGGCGTAGATCGAGTGGGCCTTGATCGCCAGCCGCTTCAGCGCGTCGAGCGCGTCCTGGGCCTCGCTCGACGCGACCAACCAGCGCTTGCGCGCGACGCGACCTGCGGCGGCGAGATTGTCGAGGATCGGCAGCGTCGCGAGCACGCCCTTCTCCGCCCGGTCTCCCGAGACATAGCCGACGCCGCTGCGCACCGCGTCGGCCGGGGAGCGGAACCGGCGCGGCTCGCCGTCCAACTTTATCGCCCAGCCGGGATGGGGCGACGACCCCGTCAGCGCGGCGATCACGCCCGCCGGTCCATCCGGAGCGCCGGCGAGGCCGAGCACGCTTCCCGGCGGCAGCGTCAGGGCGAGCTGGTCCTTGGCGAGGCCCAAAGTCACCCCGGCGGCAGCCGCGCGCGCCGCCGGCTCCGCTTTCTCGCGCGCTTCGCCCATCATGGCGCGGACGATCTCTTCGTCGGCGATCTCCGCCAGCGGCCGCCGGTCGACCACCGACCTGCCGTCGCGCAGGATGGTGCAGACGTCGGCGACGGCGCGAATTTCGCTCATGCGGTGGGAAACGATGAGGATGCTGATGCCCTGTCCCGTCAGCCGGCGCAAAACCGTGAACAGGCGCTCGGAATCCGCGAAGGTCAGGTTGGCGGTCGGCTCGTCGAGCAGGATGAGCCGGGCGCCGGAGCTGAGCGCGCGCGCGATCTCGACGAGTTGGCGCTGGTGCAGGTCCAGCCGGCTCACCGGCAGGTCCAGCGAAGCGGTCAGCGCCGGGTCGATGGCGGCGAGCGCGCGCGCGGCGGACGAATGCATGTGGCGGGCGTCGACCACGCCGAAGGCGTCGCGGCGGTGCGGCAGATGGATGTTTTCGGCGACGCTCAGGCCGGGCAGCAGCGCCAGTTCCTGAAACACCACGGCGATCGCGCCGGCGTCATAGTCCGACCGCCCCGCCACGCGGATCGCGCCGGCGTCGGGATGCAGCGAACCCGAGACGATGCGAATGAGGGTGGATTTTCCGGCGCCGTTGCCGCCGAGCAGGGCGTGGATTTCGCCGTGCGCGACGCGCAGCTGCGCCTTGCGCAGCACGCAGGTCGCGCCGAAGCTCTTCTCGATGTCCGTGGCTTCGAGGACGAACTCCGTCGCGCAGGGCTGGCTCATGCCGTTCGCCTCGCGGGCGGCGGCGCCTCTCGGGCGCATCGGGCGTAGACGGGCATCGGCTTCCTCCCAAGCTCCCCGTCCGGGGATGCTTATGGGACGATGGATGCCGCCGGCGCGTCCCGGTGACAAACGCTATTAATGCAAGCTCCGATGAGCGGAATTCACCTAAGGCGGGTCTGCGCCCTCGTTTGGCAGCCCCAGCGCGGCGAGCAGCCAGGCGGCGAACTCCCTCACCGCGCGCCGCTGTCGCCCCGCGCGCGGGAAGATCAGGTAATGTCCGACATATTCGACGTCCTTCGCCCGCCCCGCCAGAGTCGCGACGAGGCGGCCGGCGCGGATTTCGCGTTCGGCGAGGCGGGTCGATTCGAGCGCGACGCCGAGGCCGTCGCAGGCCGCGGCGATGGCGAGAAAACTTCGGTCGAAACGGGCGCCGCGCGGCGCCGGCGGCTCGCGGTCGTTGGCTTTGAACCAATCGGACCAGCGCACGCGCTTCAGGTCGCTCTGGATCAACACTTCGCCGGTCAGGTCGTCGATCTCCTTGATCCGCTGCGCGAGCTCCGGCGCGCACAACGGCGTCACGGTTTCCGTTCCCAGCGGAACGGCGACGGCGCCCTCGACCCGCGACGGGCCGTAGACGATGTCGGCGTCGAAGTCGTCGTTGACGAAGCGGGCGTAGTCGGTGCTGGCGGCGAGCCGGATCTCGATGCCGGAATGGGAGGCGAAGAAGCCGCCCAGGCGCGGCGTCAGCCATTGCGCGGCGAAGCTCGGCGCGGAATGCAGGCGCAGCAGTTGCGGCCCCCGGTTCGAGACCAGCTCCATGCCGCGCCGCAATTCGTCGAAGGCGAGGCCGACGTGGCGCATCAGCGTCTCGCCGTCCGAACTGAGGCGCACGATCCGGCCCTCGCGCTCGAACAGGCTCGTGCCCAGGGTCTGTTCGAGCTTGAGAATCGCGTGGCTGATGGCGCTCGGCGAGAGATTGAGCTCCGAAGCGGCGGCGCGAAACGAGCCGTGACGGGCCGCGCTCTCGAACGCTTTCACCGTCGAAAGAGAGACATCCTTGAGCACCTAGACGCCTCGTCGGGACGGACCGGCCTCCAGACAGGTGAAGCAGTTTCATCGGTCGTTGTAAAGTTCGCGTTTGAGTCGACGCCGCGAACTGACGATGGTCCCGCCAACCATTGAGAGGGAGGACGACCATGTTGCTGAGCGGAAAGACCGCAGTCATCTCCGGGGCGGCCGGTCCGCGCGGCATTGGCCTGGCCACCGCGCGCCTGTTCGCCGAACACGGGGCGCGCGTCGCGATCCTCGACATCGACCGCGCCGCCAGCGAAGCGGCCGCCGCCAGCCTCGGCGCCGACCATGCCGGCATCGCCTGCGACGTCACCGACGCAGAGGCCTGCCGCCGGGCCGCCAACGAGGCGCTCGAACGCTTCGGCCAGATCGACGTGCTGATCAACAACGCCGGCGTGACCCAGCCGGTCAAGCTGATGGAGATCGACGCGGCGAGCTGGCGGCGCATCATCGACGTCAATCTGACCGGCGTGCTCAATCTTTCGCAGGCGGTCGTCCCGCACATGCGCGAACGCAGGAGCGGCTCGATCGCCTGCATGTCCTCGGTGTCGGCGCAGCGCGGCGGCGGCATTTTCGGCGGGCCGCATTATTCCGCGGCCAAGGCCGGCGTGCTCGGTCTGGCCAAGGCGATGGCGCGCGAACTGGGGCCCGACGGCGTCCGCGTCAACAGCGTGACGCCGGGTCTGCATCAGACCGACATCACCGCCGGCAAGCTCACCGACGCGATGAAGGCCGAAATCCTCAAGGGCGTTCCGCTCGGCCGGCTCGGCACGGCGGAAGACGTCGCCCGCATCTTCCTGTTCCTCGCCTCCGACCTCTCCGGCTACGTCACCGGCGCCGTGATCGACGTCAACGGCGGCATGTTGATCCACTGAGGACGGCAACCATGAACGAAGCGACGTCCCTCCGGCCGAACCTGAGCCTCGCCGAGCGCGCCTATCGCATCCGCCGCAAGGCTCTGCGGATGGGCGCGGTGCAGGGTCAGGGCTACATCGCGCAGGCGCTCGGGATCGCCGACGTGCTGGCGGTCTCCTATTTTCACGCGCTGTCCTATCGGCCGCGGGAGCCGGAATGGGAGGGACGCGACCGTTTCCTGCTGTCGGTCGGCCATTACGCCATCGCGCTGTATTCGGCGCTGATCGAGGCCGAAATCCTCCCCGAAGACGAGCTGGAGACCTATGGCGCCGACGACAGCCGGCTGCCGATGTCGGGCATGGCCGCCTATACGCCAGGCATGGAGATCACCGGCGGATCGCTCGGCCAGGGGCTCACCATCGCGGTCGGGATGGCGCTGGCGCTGAAGCGCAAGGCCTCGAAGAGTTTTGTCTACTGCCTGTTCTCCGACGGCGAACTCGACGAAGGCGCCGTCTGGGAGGCCGCCATGTCGGCCGGCTCCTACCGACTCGACAATCTCATCGCCATCGTCGACGTCAACAACATGCAGGCCGACGGGCCCTCCCGGGGCGTGCTCAATTTCGAGCCGCTGGCTCCGAAATTCGAAGCCTTCGGCTGGGACGTGCAGCGCGTCGACGGCAACGACATCGACGCGCTCGTCGCCGCCTTCGACGCGGCCCGGCACGGATCGTCGCTTGAGCCGCGGATCGTCATCTGCGACACCCGGATGGCCAGGGGCGTTCCCTTCCTCGAAGCGCGCGAGCGCAATCACTTCCTGCGCGTCGAAACAGAGGAATGGACGCAGGCGCTGGAGGCGCTGGACGCCGGGAGACCGCTGTGATGCGCAACAAACATCAACGTCCCGCCTTCCTCGACCAGCCCGCCCCCGCCGGGGCGCGGTTGACGACGTCGGCGATGATCGCCTCGATCGCGGGAGCGGACCAGCCGACCCGCGCCGCGCCGTTCGGCCACGCTCTGGTCGAACTGGCCAGGACGCGGCCCGACATCGTCGGGCTCACTGCGGATCTGTCCAAATACACCGACTTGCATGTCTTCGCGAAAGCCTATCCCGAGCGCTTCTATCAGATGGGCATGGCGGAGCAGTTGCTGATGGGCGCGGCGGCGGGAATGGCGCGCGAGGGTTTCACGCCCTTCGTCACCACCTACGCCGTGTTCGCGACGCGGCGCGCCTACGACTTCATCTGCATGGCGATCGCCGAGGAGATGCTCCCCGTCAAGATCGTCTGCGCCCTGCCCGGGCTGACCACCGGCTACGGGCCCAGCCATCAGGCGACCGAAGATCTGGCGATCTTCCGCGGTATGCCCAATCTGACGATCATCGACCCCTGCGACGCGCTCGACATCGAGCAGGCGACGCCCGCCATCGCCGCCCATCCCGGCCCGGTCTACATGCGGTTGCTGCGCGGCGCCGTCCCTGTGGTGCTGGATCGCTACGACTACAAGTTTGAGATCGGCCGGGCCAAAAGGCTGCGCGACGGCGCCGACGTCGTCATCATCTCCAGCGGATTGATGACGATGCGGGCGCTCGAGGCGGCCGAGCGGCTCGCCGAACAGGGCGTTTCCGCCGCCGTCGTTCACAGCCCGACGATCAAGCCGCTCGACGAAGCGACGATCCTTCAGGAGGCGGGCCGCGACAACCGGCCGGTCGTCGTCGCCGAGAACCACTCCGTGATCGGCGGTCTCGGCGAAGCCGTCGCCAGCCTGCTGATGCGCAACGGCGTGCGCAACCGTTTCCGCCAGATCGCCTTGCCCGACGCGTTCCTCGACGCCGGCGCCCTGCCGACCCTGCACGACCGCTACGGCTTGTCCGCGAGCGAAGTGGCGAAGACCGTGCGAGCGTTCCTGAACTAGATTAACACCGCGGGATTAAAGGGGGGATGCGAGATGGCGGCTCAGTTCTTCGCAACCGGGATCGGCGCGCCGGAGGGACCGGTCTGTCTTCCCGACGGATCGATGTATGTGACGGAAATGTCCGCGGCGACGCTCCAGGTGACGCGGCTTTTTCCCGGCGGCGAGAGGACGGTGGTACGGCGGACCGGCGGCCGGCCCAACGGCCTCGCCGTCGACGGAGACGGCAATCTCTGGATCGCCGAGGCCGGCTTGCGCGCCGTGCTCTGCATCGACCCGCAAGGCCGCGAGCTTCAACGCATCGACAACGACGGCGAGCGCCCGCTGCGCCTGCCCAACGATCTCTGTTTCGGCAAGAACGGGCTATTGTATCTCACCGATTCCGGCATGGCGGCGCAGGACTTTCTCGACGGACAGAACTTCGCGAAGGACTATCGACAACTGCCCTGGGACGGGCGCGTCTACGAGATGGATCCCATCAGCGGAAAGACCCTGCGCGTTGTCGACCGCGGCATTCTCTTCACCAACGGGATCGCATTCGGCCCCGACGACGCGCTCTACGCCAACGCCTCGTTCACCGGTGAAATCCACCGTTATGACGTGTTCGGCGCCGCCGCTCCCCGGCGCGAACCGTTCGGCAATGTGTTGCAGCCGTTCGAAGGCGACGATTTCCGCGGCCCCGACGGAATGTGCTGGGGCGACGACGGCCGGCTCTATTGCACCGTTTACGGGCAGCGCAACGTCACGGTCCTGAACAGGGACGGCTCGGTGGCGGAGCGCTTGCCGCTGGACGGCGAAAACCCGACCAACTGCGCGTTCGCGCTGGCGGGCCACAACCTGCTGGTGACCGAGGTCGAGCGCGGACGCGTCGAGCGAGTGGCGACGGCCTGCGGGGGACTGCCGCTGCACTATCCGCGACTGGGGCTGCGCCGCGCCTCGTGAGGCCGACCAACACATGCGGCCGGCGGCTTCACCTCGCTCCGGCCGGACGCCGCAGCGCCAGCGCCGCCGTCGCAAGCTGGCCCGCCGAATCCCCGGCCGAATGCGGCGCCAAGCAACGCGACAACGCCGGCCCGGGACGCGAGGGCCGCGCCAGATGCGCATCTAGCTGTATCCAATCATCGCAAAATAGCGCTCGATCCGGTGCTCCTGCGGCTACAAATGGCAATTTTGTATCCAGCTCCTTGACACGTGGATACAAACGAGACAGTTTGCCGCTCAAGCGCGGACAGCGCGCGGGGAGGACGCAATGCGAGGCGGGCCGGGAGCGCGAACGCGCAAACCTACCCACACCATGGCCGTCATGGCGATGTGCGTCGTCATCATCGGCGTGTTCAGCGTTTCGCTGAACGGCTTTCTCACCGTCGGCAATCTGTTCGCGCTCGCCCGCAACATCTCGATCCTCGGCATTCTCGCGCTCGGCATGGCCATCGTCGTGATCGGCCGCGGCCTCGATCTCTCGCAGGTCGCCTCGCTCGCGGCCTCGACCGCCATCGCCATCATCCTGATGAATTCCGGCTATGCGACGCCGCTGGCGCTGATCGCGGGTTTCGTGATCGCGGTCGCCATCGGCGTCTTCAACGGCTTCCTCATCTCGGTGGTCGAAATGCCGTCGCTGCTGACCACGCTCGCCTCGAGCCTCGCCGTTCTCGGCGTCGTGCGCACCACCGCCGTCCAGCATTATGTCGTCTATCTCGGCAAGGGCCATGACGACTTCCTGCGTCTGGGCGGCAATATCTGGGGCGGCGTGCCGGCGCCGCTGCTGGTGTTCGTCGTCATGGCCGTGCTCGTGCATCTGTTCCTGTCGCGCACGGTGTTCGGCCGCTTTGTCTACGCGCATGGCGACAACCCCGAAAGCGCGCGCCTGACCGGGCTGCCGACCCGTCCGCTGACGATGATGGAATACGGGCTTTCGGCGGCGATCGGATATGTCGGCGGCGTCGTGATGATCGCCGAGACCGCGTTGATGCATCTGCAGGTCGCCGAATCGACGCTGATCTTCGACGTCATCATGGTCGTGGTGCTGGGCGGCGTCAGCCTGGTCGGCGGCCGCGGCAACGTGATGAGCGTCGTCGTCGGCACGTTGCTGATCGGCGTGCTGCTGAACGGCATGACCATCATGGACATGGACGTCCAGACTCAGAACATCATCAAGGGAATCGTGCTGCTGATCGCCATCGTGCTCGATTCCTATCTGCATCCCCGCGACGAGGAAACATCCAAACAAGGCGACTGAGACGCGGGCTCGGGTCTGCCGGACCAACTGGAGGAAGTCATGGGCGTGAAGGCATTGTTGAGCTGCGGCGTCGCCGCGTCGTTTCTCGCGCTGGCGGCTGTGGCCGCCGCGCCGGCCAAGGCGACGGAGGCGCGCGAGCAGCTGCGGGAGCAGTTCGACAAGGCGCTGAAGGGCAAGACCGTCGCCTGGGCGCCGGTGTGGCTCGGCGTGCTCGAATCCGAATGGACGCGGGTGATGAAGAACCACTTCGACGACTACGGCGTCAAGCTCGAGGTGCGCGACGCCAACTTCAAGTCGGACGTGCAGCTTCAGGCGGTGAGCACGTTCATCAACGAGAAGCCCGACGTGCTGATCGTGCAGAACCCCAACGTGACGTTGCTTGCGCGCGAGCTGAAGCGGGCGATGGACGCCGGCATCTTTGTCATCCAGGTCAATATGGCCTCGAACACGCTGACGGACGCCTATGTCGGCGTCGACGCCAAGGACCTTGGCCGCAAGCTGGCGCGCAGCATCATCGGCGATTGCGGCGCCGGCAAGGGCTCCGGCGAAGTGTCGATCCTCGAAGGCGAGGCGACGGCGGCCTATTCGCTCGACATGAAGAACGGCGCGATGGAAGTGTTCAAGGCCGAGCCGAGCATCAAGGTCGTCTCCTCGCAGCCGACCAGCTGGGACGCCAACAAGGCCGGCGAAATCACGGCGACGGTGCTGCAACAGCACCCGAACCTGTGCGCCGTGCTCAGTGTCTGGGGACCGCAGGCGGCCGGCGCGGCGCAGGCGATCAAGGCGGCGGGCAAGAGCGGACAGGCCAAGATCTATGTCGCCAGCGACGGCCAGCCCGCCGATTGCGATCTGCTGGAGCAAGGCGCCTTCTACCGCAATCTCTCCTATCGCGCCGACACGCAGGGCGAAGCGATCGTCAATGCCGTGCTCGCGCTGCTGCAAAGCGGCGACAAGCCCGGCGCCAAACGCATCGCCTACTACACGACGCCGGCCTGGGTGAACGGCAAGGATGACCGCATGTACTGCTTCACCGTGCCGAAAGACGCGAAGTAGCCCCCGCCAGTCGCATGTCCTCGGGCGCGCGCAGGCGCGCCCGCCTCACTCCGGATCGGCAATGAACAGCCTCGCGCGATTGTGGCACCGCAATTCCCCCCAGCTGTTTCTCGGCGAACTGCTGGAGAAGCGCTGGATGGAGCCGATCATTCCGTTCACGCTGACGATCGCGGTGTTTCTCGTCTTCGCGCTGACGATCCGCAACTACCTCTCGCTCGGCAATCTCCAGCAGTTGATGCTGAATTTCGGCGAGCAGGGGCTCGTCGCCATCGCCATGGCGTTTTCGGTGCTGTCGGGCGGCATCGACCTCTCGGTCGGCTCCGTTTTCGCGATGGCGAATTTCCTCGCGCTCTATCTCTATCTGATCCTCGGGCTGCCGCTGCCGGCGATGGTCGTGCTGGTGATCGGCTTCGGCGCCCTGATGGGCGCGATCAACGGCGGCATGATCGCCTACGGCAAGACGCGGCCGTTCCTCACAACTCTCGTCATGCTCATCATCGTGCGCGCCACCTACAACAAGGCGACGGCGGCGTTCACCGACGAACTGGCCAGCATCAACGGCGATTCGACCGTCTGGGATTTCATGGGCGGCGGCAAGCTGCTCGGCGTGCCCGCCAATATGGCGGTGCTGATCGTAGTTGGCGTCGCCACGCATTTCTTTCTCACCCGCGTGCGCCCGGGCGTCCATATCATGGCCGTCGGCTCCAGCCGCAAGGCGGCGCGCCATGCCGGCGTCAACGTCAAGCGGGCGTTGTTCTCGGCCTATGTGTTCTCCGGCGCGATCACCGCGCTCGCCGGCATTTTCTATGCGGCGCGACAGAACAGCTCCGGCACCGACACCGGCGTCGGCTGGGAGATCAACGCGCTCGCCGCCGTCGTGCTCGGCGGCATCAGCCTCGCCGGCGGACGCGGCACGATCGCCCGCGCGCTGATGGGCGCCGCCATCATCTTCATGCTGATCAGCGGCCTCGTGCAGACCGGCGCCTCAGGCAATCTCAACACCGCCGCCATCGGCGTCATTCTGCTGCTCGCCGTCGGCTTCAACGTCAAATGGGTGAAGAACAAGGCCAAGGTGCTGCAAAAAGTCTATGTCACGCCGAGCTGGGTGGACTTCACGCCGCCGCCCTCGATCGCGCGCGACAGCGGCACGGTCTTTGCGGAAAACGATCGCCTGAAGAACGCCGAGCCAATTGCGCTCGACATGATCGAGGGGCCGGAGGACGTCATCCTCGATCGCCACGACCATCTCTACACCGTCAACCGCAACGGCTCGATCATCCGGTTCCTGGCGCCGGACTACAAGGTGCGCGAGGAGTTCGCGCGCATCGGCGGACGCCCGCTCGGGCTCGCCTTCGATCGCGACCAGAACCTGCTCGTCTGCGTCGCCGGCATGGGGGTCTATGGCGTGAAGCCGGACCGCACCGCCTTCAAGGTCACCGACCGCACCACCCGCACGCGCACGCGGCTGAAGGACGATTCCCGCCTCTATCTCGCCGACGATCTCGACGTCGCGCCCGACGGCCGGATCTATTTCAGCGAGGCCTCGACGCGCTACGAGTTGACCGATTGGGCGCTCGACGGCTTTGAAGGCCGCGGCAACGGCCGGCTCATCTGTCACGACCCGAAGACGGGATCGACGAAGACGATCCTCAAGAACCTGACGTTCCCGAACGGCGTCTGCGTCGCGCATGACGGCCAATCCGTTTTGTGGGCGAGCACCTGGCTTTGTCAGGTCAACCGCTACTGGATCGCCGGGCCGAAGGCGGGAACCAACGAACTGCTGATCGACAATCTGCCCGGCTATTGCGACAACATCAACCGCGCCTCCGACGGCAAATACTGGCTCGCTCTCGTCGGCCTGCGTTCGCCCGCCTATGATCTCGCGATGGCCAATCCGAGCTTCCGCGTCCGCATGGTCAAACAGATTCCGCCGGACGAATGGCTTTGCCCGGGCATCAACTACGGCTGCGTGATCAAGTTCGACGACGACGGCGTCGTTTCGGAATCGCTGTGGGACCCGGAAGGCCATTCGCATCCCACGATCACGTCGGTGCGCGAACACAAAGGCTTCCTCTACATCGGCGGACTGGAGAACAACCGCATCGGCCGCATTCGGCTCCCCGACGCCGACCCCGATTGGGAGGCGCACCGCTCCTATTGGGGAGCGGCCTGATGTCTCTGCTCGGCGACATCATCGACCGCGTGCTGTTCCCCAACCGCGAGATCCATTCGATCCCGGTGCTCGACGGCGCCTTCTCGCCCAACCAGCGGCTCGATCAGGCGCGCCGCCTCGGCGAGGCGATCGACCGGCCCGACGATCTCGCGCTCGGGCCGGACGGCGCGCTCTATGTGTCCTCGGGCCAGCGCATCCTGCGCTGCGCCGGAGCGGACTTCGAGCAACGCAGCCTGTTCGCCGCCCTGCCCGCGCCGGTCGGCGGGCTTGCCTTCGCCTCGGACGGGCGGTTGCTCGCCTGCGTCTCCCGACACGGCCTCGTCGCGATCTCGGCGGGCGGCGAGATCGTTGGCAGGCTCGAAAGCGCGTCGGGAGAGCCGATCGCCTGTCCGCTGTCGGCGGCCGTGGCGACGGACGGAACGATCTATGTGACCGACGGCAGCCGGGCGAACGCGCCGGAGGACTGGTTGAAAGACCTGATGCAGAACCGGCCGCCATCCGGCCGCCTCATCTCATGCAACGCCGCGCTCGGCGACGCGCGCGTCGTGGCCGATCAACTCGCCTGGCCCTCCGGCGTCGTCGTCTCGCAGGCCGAGGACGAGGTTTGGGTTTGCCAGGCGTGGACGCATCGCCTGACGGCGTTCTCCCGCGCCGGAGGAAACAACCGGGCGCTGGTCAGGAACTACGCCGGCTATCCCGGCCGGATCGTGCGCGGCGGGGCGGACGATTATTGGATGGCGTTCTTCGGGCTGCGCACGCAGCTTACCGAATTCGTGCTGCGCGAACGCGAGTTCTGCGAGGCGATGATGAACCAGGTGCCGCAGGAGCTGTGGATCGGTCCCTCGCTCGAAGGCCGCTTCAACCATCGCGAGCCGACGCAGATCGGCCGCATCAAGAAGCTCGGCATCCAGAAGCCGTGGGCGCCGGCGCGCTCCTATGGGCTCGTGGCGCGGCTGAACGGCGCCGGCGAGGCGGTGGAAAGCCTGCACAGCCGCGTCGACGGCCGCATCCACGGCGTCACCGCGATATGCGTCGCGAACGGGCGGGTGATCGCGGCCTGCAAGGGTCGCGACGGTCTGGTCGAATTGCCCGATCGGGCGATTGGAGCGAAACAGGGATGAGCGACAAACCCGAACCGCTGCTTCGCATTGTCGACGGCGGCAAGACCTATGGCGGTCTGCACGCCATCGAGGGCGTCGATTTCGAACTGAGGGCGGGCGAAATTCACGCGCTGCTCGGTGAGAACGGAGCCGGCAAATCGACGCTGTGCAAGGCGATCGCCGGCGCGATCACCTTGACGTCGGGCGAATATCTCATCAAGGGCCGGCGCGTCGAGTTCAAGACGCCGGAAGAGGCGCTGCGCGGCGGAGTGGCGATGGTCTATCAGGAATCGAGTCTCGTCCCGTCGATGACGGTGGCGCAGAACCTCGAACTCGGCCAGGAGCGGTGGTTCACCGTCTACAGCAAGATCAACATCGCAGCGACCCAGGCGCTGCAATCGATGAATTTCAACGTTGATCCGCTCGCGCTCGTGGAAACGCTCGGCGCGGCGAAGCGGCAGATGGTGGAGATCGTGCGCGCGGTGCGCCATAATGCGCAAGTGTTCATCTTCGACGAGCCGACCGCCACCCTGACGCCGGAAGAGACGCAGCACCTGTTCCATCTGCTCAACGTGCTCAAGGAGCGCGGCGCCGGCATCATCTTCATCAGCCATGCCCTCGAGGAGGCGCTCGACATCGCCGATCGCATCACCGTGCTGCGCGACGGCAAGCTCGTCGCGACGGTTCCCGCGAAAGACATGTCGCGCGACGCGCTGGTGCGGATGATGATCGGCCGAGACGTGACCGCGAGCCATTATGCGATCCACGGGGCCGACGCCGGCGCGGCGACGCCGCGCGCGCAGCATGGCGACAAGACGCTCTCGGTCGAGAACGTCACCATGGGCGGCGTCGTCAAGAACATGTCGTTCTCGGTGTTCGAGGGCGAGGTGGTGGGCATGTTCGGCCTCGTCGGCGCCGGACGGTCGGAGATCGCGCAGATCATCTGCGGCGCGCGCAAACGCAACTTCCTGCGCGGCGGCATGATCTATCTGCGCGGGCGCCCCGTGCGCTACCGCGTGCCGCGCCAGGCGATCCGCGACGGGATCGCTTACATCACCGAGGACCGCAAGCAGGACGGCTTCTTCGAGACGATGACGGTTGATCAGAACATCTATCTCGGGTTTCTCTCCTCGCCGCGGGTGCGCCGGTTTCTCTATTCGACGCGCGAAATGAAGCGGGTCGCCGACAAGTGGATCGCGGCGCTGTCGATCTCGGCGCTGAAGCGCAGTCTCAAAATCGTCGAATATTCGGGCGGCAACCAGCAGAAGGTGGTGGTGGCCAAATCGCTGGCGCAGGAGCCTGGAATCGTCATATTCGACGAGCCTACGCGCGGCGTCGACGTCAGCGCCATTCCGCAAATCCACGCCGCGATCCGCCGGCTGGCGGCCGAGAACAAGGCGGTGGTCGTCATCTCCTCTTATCTGCCCGAGATCCTCGCCATCTCCGATCGCGTCCTGGTTGCGCGCGGCGGGCGGATCGTCGAAGAAATGGCGCGGGCGGACGCGACCGAGGAGAAGATCATGTACGCGGCGATCCATTAGGCGGCGGCGCGATGTCCGAGTTCATGTCCAGAACCACCGAGGAAGCGCGACGCGCGAGCGAGGCCGCAGCGGCGGACGACGACGGGCGCCTGCTCAGCGCGCGCGTCGCCGACGAGATACGCCGCGCCGTGCTGAGTGGCGAAATGCGGCCGGGCATGCGCATCCGCCAGGAACTGCTGGCCGCCAAGTTCGGCGCAAGCCGAATTCCCGTGCGCGAGGCGCTCAAACAGTTGGAGAACGAAGGCCTCGTCGTGCTGGCGCCGAACCGCGGCGCCTGGATCGCCGACGTCAATTCGGAGGAGTCGATCGAGGTCTACAAGATCCGCGAGGTGGTCGAGCCGCTGGCGATCATGGAGAGCGTGCCGAACCTGACCGACGCCGACATCGACTCGCTTGACGAAACCGTGCGCGAGCTGGAGCGCGTGACGACTCTGGAGAGCTATATCCAGCTCGACCGCGAGTTTCACCTGCGCACCTATTCGCGTGCGCGCATGCCGCATCTGATCGCGATGATCGAGCGCTACTGGAACTCGACCCAGCATTTCCGCCGCGAATTCGTCAAGGAGACCTTCGCCAAGGACGGGCTGCCGTTCTCCGACCCGCAGCATCTGCTGCTGATGGATGCCATCCGCGGCCGCGACGCGGAGGGCGCGCGCAGTCTGGTGCATCTGCACATTCGCCGCACGCGCCTGCTGATACAGGCCAGGGACGCCGGCCCGCACGGCCGCCCCGCCCCCGCATCGCGCTTTCGCCGCGCGGGCGCCCCGAGGAACCTGCCATGAGAGCGCCCAGCGTGATCAGGCGCCTGTATCGCGCTCGCCTGCGCCACGCGGGCTGGAGCCGGCCATGACGGCGCCATCCGACGCCGAGCGTCTGGCCGCCGCCTACGAAGCCGCGGCGGTGCGACCCTGGGCGAAGTTGTTTCCTGCCGACCTCGCCTCGCCGCCGCGGGAGGAACTGACGGCGCTCGACTTGTTTGACGCCGCGCCGCGCGAGCGCGAAGCCGTGTTCTACTTCGATGCGGTCTACACCTATGGCGACGTCGACGCGATGAGCGGTCGCCTCGCGGCGTGGTGGCGCGCGCGCGGCGTCGGAAGCGGCGACCGGGTCGCGCTCATATTGCAGAACACGCCGCAGTTCGTCGTGGCGACGGTCGCCGCCTGGAAGCTTGGCGCTGTCGTCGTCGCGCTCAACCCGATGTATCGTGCGCCGGAACTGGCCAGATTGTTCTCCGATTGCCGTCCCAAGGCCGTTGTCTGTCACGACGACCAATGGAGCCTGGTCGCCGGCGCGGGCGCGGGGTGGTTTGCGCCCGACGCCGTTCTGTGGACGAGCGGGCGTGAGATGCAGAGCCGCGACGACGCGCGCGTGCTGCCGGCGCGGGGGGAGGCGCCGCCGCATCAGGCGTTGCGCGCGGCGTTGGAGGACGAGGGGCCGGAGCCGCCGCGCGGCGCGCTCGCCCCCGACGATCTCGGCCTGCTGCTCTACACCTCCGGAACGACTGGCGTGCCGAAGGGGGCGATGCTGACGCATCGAAATTTGGTCGCCAACGCGCGCACGAGTCTGCGCGCCTTCGAATTGACGCGCGAGTCGCGCATCTTCGGCGTGGCGCCGTTGTTTCATATCACCGGCTTCGAACTGCAACTGACGCTGTCCTTCGCGGCGGCGGCCGCGCAGGTGCTGACCTATCGCTTCCAGTCTGCCGTTGTGCTCGAGTCGTTTCTGGAGCGGCGGCCGACCTTCATCATCGGTGCGATCACCGCCTTCATCGCGCTGATGAACCAATCGGATGCGACCGCCGATCATTTTGCAAGCTTTGCGCACATCTATTCCGGAGGCGCGCCGATTGCGCCGGCCGTGGTTGAAGCCTTCGCGCGGCGGTTCGGACGTTCGATCCGCAGCTCTTATGGCATGACGGAGTTGACCGCGCCCAGCCATCTTGCGCCGCCCTTGGGGGCGATCCCGGTCGATCCCGCCTCTGGCGCGCTGTCGATCGGCGCGCCGACCCCCGGCGTCGATGTCGTCGTCGTCGACGATCTGAGGCGCCCTCTGGCGCCGGGTCAGTACGGGGAGTTGGTGATCCGCGGCCCCGGCGTGATGGCCGGCTATTGGAACAAGCCGGAGGAAACGGCCGAAGTTCTCGTGCGTGGCTGGATGCATACCGGCGACATCGGCTTCTTCGACGCCGAGGGCTGGTTCTATCTGGTCGACCGTAAGAAGGACATGATTTCCGCCTCCGGCTTCAAGGTCTGGCCGCGCGAGGTCGAGGATGTGCTCTACGCCTTTCCAGGCGTGCGCGAAGCGGCGGTGGTGGGGGCGCCCGACGCCTATCGCGGCGAGACGGTGATCGCCTTCGTTTCGGCGCAGCTCGGCGTCAAGTTGGAGGTCGCGGCGTTGGCCGCGTTCTGCCGCGAACGGCTGGCGGCCTTCAAACAACCGGCGGAGATCCGCGTACTCGACGACCTCCCGAAAACCGCGACCGGCAAGATCACGCGCAACACGCTCAAACGCGACATGCAGGAAAGCTAGCGCAGGTCGGCGTCAAAGATCGAGCCGTGGTGCGGCGCTCGCCGGCCGTGCGAGGCAGATCAGCGCTTTGCCCGCGGCCGGCGCAACCAGCCGCTCCTTTCGCTTGGCGGCTAATTCTGGATTTGCCCTCCTTTGGTGGACGCTTTGGCGCTTAGGTCAGCCTGGTCAGGATGTGGCGTTTCCTTTCGAACTGGACGGGCGGGAGGCATATTTCCGATGGGTTCGAGCCGTCGGCGATTATGGTGCCAATCAACCCATTCCAGGGTAGCGTGCTTGACGGCCTCCAGGCTGCGCCAGGGATCGCGGAAGGGGCGAGCCCCGCCTCGACCAACCGCTCCGTGTACCTGATCGAAACGTATTGCACGCCGCGGTCGCTGGGGTGGACAAGGCCGCCCCCGTGAACGGGCCTGCGGTCCATGCGGCGCCTGCTCCAGCGCGTCGAGGACGAAGCTTGCATGCGCCGTGCGCGACACGCGCCAGCCGACGATGCGGCGCGCGAAAGTGTCGATGACATCAGCGCAAACGCGAAGCGTTTGTCGCGGGGCGACGTCGACGAAGCCGGCTCGGTGGCGGCATAAGTGAAGTCGCTGACCCAAAGCGCGTTCGGCCGCGACGCCTTGAACTGCCGCCGGACCTTGTCGAGCGGATAATCCGCCGACTTGTCGCTGAACATCGTCTTCACCCGCTTGCCCCGCACAGCGCCTTGCAGGCCCAGGTCGCGCATCAGCCGCGCCACCGTGCACCGGGCGGCGGTCTCGCCCTCGCGTTGCAGTTGCCGCCACACTTTGCGGACTCCGTAGACCCTAAAGTTTGCGTCGAAAGCGCGCCGGATGTCGTCGCGAAGGACGGCGTCGCGCCAAACGCGGGCCGGCGCGATGTCGGGGTCGCGGCGGCGGGCGGCGTGTTCGTGATAGGTCGACGGGGCGATCGGCAGAACCTTGCAGATCGGCTCGACCCCGTAGGCCTCGCGATGATCGTCAATGAACGCGATCAGGGCTTGTGTCGGCGGTCGAGCTCTCACCTCGGGCAAAATAAGCCGACGCCTTGCGGAGAATCTCGTTCGCCTGGCGAAGCTCACAGTTCTCGCGCTCCAGCGCTTTCAGCCGCTCCCGCTCGTCTGTCGTCAGCCCGGCGCGCTTGCCTTTATCGCGTTCCGACTGCCGCACCCACAACCGCAACGTCTCCTCATTGCAGCCGATCTTGGCGCCAATCGAAGAAATCGCCGCCCATTGCGAAGCGTGTTCGCCCCCGTGCTCCGGCGCCATGCGAACCGCGCGCGCCCGAACCTCGGGCGAATAGCTCTTGCTCGTCTTCCGGCTTTCCATCGCTCCATCCTCTCAAAGGTAGGAGCCTCAGGAAAACCCGGCGCGGTTCAAGTGCGGGCTCTTCGTGAGCTTTGACGGGACGCGCACATAGGCGGGGAGAATCTCGTCCGGCCAAGCGTCCGGTCGCCCGATGGCGGCGCCGGCCTCGGGTTGTTTCACAAGCCTAAAGAGTATGCCGCGCTCAGACGGGCCAGATGCGCCATGCGCCATGCGCCAAGTCTAACTCAGTTCGAATGACTCAACCAGTAGTGCGGCCCGGCGATTTCGCCTTGAAGGGGCGCCCTTCAAATACGACGCCCCAAACGTTGATCTTTCGCAGACCTTCGATACCCACCTCATATGGGTCTTTGTCCAGCACGGCGAAATCGGCTAACTTGCCCGATTGGATGCTGCCAATCTGGTCTTCCATGTGAATGATATAGGCGGCGTCTATGGTGATGGCGCGGATGGCTTGATCGAGCGTCAGGCGTTCATTGGGCGCGAGAACCTTGCCCGACATTGTCTCGCGCGTGGCCGCGCACCAGGCAAGGTATAACGGATTGCTGGGCGCCATGGGAAAATCGGAGTGCAATCCAACAGCGGCGCCTCTGTTGGCGACGCCACCCAGCGGCGTGAGCGTGGCGGCGCGATCATGACCAAGCCCGACCTCGCTGAATAGATCTCCCAAATCGTAGACATAGAAGGGATTGCCGCAGACTTGCGCGCCCAGCTTGACGACACGCTCCGATACCGAGTCGGTGGCGAAGCCATAATGTTCGATGGTAAAGCGATGGTCGGGACGGAATTTGATCGTTTGAATTTTCTGCAAGGTGTCGAGCACCATTTTCGCGCCGCCGTCGCCATTCGTATGGACGTGTATTTGATATCCCGCATTCCAGTATTTCTGCGCGAGGTCTTCAAATTCGGCTGGCGGCGTGATCCATTGTCCGACATGGCCGTCGATATAACCCGGCGGGAGGACTTGCTGGTTTTGGGAAAACATCGCCCCATCGGCGAAGAGTTTGATCGCGTGGTTGAAAACAATATGTTTGGTGTTTTTCTGCTCCAGCGCGGCGACCAACGCAAGGGCCTTATCGCTGCTCTTAAACGTCTCACCGATTTTGCGCACATCTGGCGTGATGCGCACGCGCACGGGCGAGTCTGCCGTATCGAAATTGCGTCTCAAGCCAGCCATTTCAAATTCCCAGTTGACGGAGCCCGTCGCCAGGTCCGCGCAAGTCGTGATTCCGTTATAGTTCATATAGTCGCGGATGCGCTGGAAACCCTTGTCAACTCGAACGGGATGAAGCAAATATTCGGCGATATAAGGAAGCACGCCCGAGAACATCCCATCTTCCCAAAAATGTCCCGTGTCCAGGTCAATCTGCGGGTTGTGCGCCGCCTTGTTAACATCAAATCCTTTCTCCTTAACGTACTCCATCATAGGCGTATTCAGATATATTTCATGCATCGATCTTTGCAGAACCAATATCGGCCTCTTCGAGGAAATGGCGTCCAAAATCGCTTTCGACATTTCTCCGTGATAAAATTGGCTGTATCCCCAACTCATGAAGATTGGTTCGTTCTTGGAGTCGGCGTCGAAAGCGGCTTTCAACCTGGTCACGTATTCCGTGTGCCCCGAGGTGGCTGGCGTTTGCGCGCCCATGACGTCCCAGGCCTCCGGCGTCACCCAGGACGCTTCGAAGCCGATTGCGCCCAGCATTGGATGCAAATGTGGGTCGATGAACCCCGGCATCAGCACTTTGTCTTCGAACTGTTTGTCAATCGTGTATTGTCGCCCCTTGAGCCAAGGAGCCAAATCTTCGATCGAGCCGACGCCCAAAATCGCGCCGTCGCGCACCGCGACCGCAGTCGCGGTGGGAACATCGGGGTTCATGGTCACGATTTTCCTCGCGACAAAAACAACTATATTTCCGGACTTCGTGGGCTCTTCAACGGCGCTGGCGCCGAAACCACGCGGCGCGCCGAGCGCGGCCGCGCCCGCCAACATCACGCCTCCCATGAGGAGTTGCCGTCTTGATATGGCCGAGGCGATAAAGTTGGTCATTCCGCTATTGCAACAAACGCACATGCCATCCTCCGTCGCATATCAATCGAATTCGGCCATGGAACTCTGGACACAAGGCGATCCGTGGCGCCGCCGCCATGGTGTTGCCTCCGAGAGGCCCACGGTTGATCAGTTATGCCGCGTCGGGGAGCCCTCGAACAAGCCATTTTTTTTAGTCGTTTTGCGTCAGGCGTCAGCGGTGGTGCGCGACCCAAGTTTAGTGCGATCCACGCGGGCTTGGCGAATTGCGCGCGAGTTAGCTCGTTTATTCGACTGCAAGAGTTGATCGCGATCGCCGCTTCCGGCGTCGCTGTCGCGGCCCGAATTGGGGGCGCCGCTGGCGCTGACGAGAATTGGACGGATAAAATTCCGACGTTTGGAGATCCGCGTAACAAGGCAAGGGCGGCTGGGCGTTCGCTTGGCCGGATCGAAACGGGTCTAATCCGAAATTTACCTTGTCAATCGGTTGGGCGGGAGGCATTTTATCTCGCCCAGATCGCGCGAGGTGTTTGGCGTGGCCGACGAGAAGGTGACGGCGGGCGCCATCGGCGGCGAGTCCAGCTTCGCCAAGCCAACCTTCAGTCGGCTGGTTGGCGCGGGCTTTAGTAGCAGAGCGTTTTTCCATCGTTATGACACACCTCTCGCTTATCGCGGCCGCACGGTCAGTTCCGGGGGAAGACGGGTCGGCGCCCATCTTGGCTTCGTCAGTGTAGGGAGAAACAACAATGTGCATGGCCTGCGACAAGAAGTTCATGAATTTTCTCAAGCTATACAGCCGCCGCGACATTTTGCGCGGCGCTGGCGCGATGGCGGCGATGTCTGCGGCGGGCGCCTCGTCCTCCGCCTTCTCCGCGACCGCGACTACGCCTCCCGCGGGCGATCAACTCATCCTCGCCAAGGCAATTCACTGCATGGACGGAGCGAAGTCGCCGAGCGACGCGATGTTGATTTCCGGCGGCCGAATCGTTTCGGTCGGCGAAAAATCTAAACTTCTCGAGCGCAAAACGGCGGCGACAGTCGTGCGAGATTTCGGCGACATGACGGTGCTTCCGGGTTTTGTCGAACCTCATATGCACTCGGTCTTCGCAGTGATGCGCCCTTGGCTCGACCTTGGGCCGTTTACGACCCGCACGATGGATGAGGCCCGCAACAAGTTGAAAGAGGCGGCAAGTCAGGTGAAGAGCCCGAACTGGTTGCTGGGAAAGCTGCTTGATCCTTCGCTTATGCCCGGCAAATCCTTCTCCCGCGCCGACCTTGACGCAATTTCAACCGATGTCCCCATTTTCGCGATCGAGGGCAACGGTCATATCGCCTATGTCAACTCAAAAGCGTTCGCGCTCGCGGGCATTACGGCTGATACGCCGAATCCGCCGCAGGGCCGATACATTCGCGACGCGAATGGACAGCTTACCGGGCGCCTTGAGGAATCGCCCGCGTTCGGGAGATTTGTTGCCGCGATGCCGCGAACAAGCGACCAGACGCTTGCGCAATATCTGCATGACGACTTATCCGACGCCGCCGCAAAGGGCTGCACGACGCTGCATGATTGTGGAATTGGCGTTTTGGCCGGCGAACATGATCTCCAAATGGTGGACATGGTCATGGCCGCCAATCCGCCGGTTCGATACTCCGGCTTTCTCGTGTCAACCCTCTTCGCGAAATGGGCCGCCATGGGCATCAAACCGGGCCCGCGGAGCCCTCGCTTCTCGCTCACCGGCATGAAGGCCTGGGTCGATGGATCCAACCAGGCGCGCACGGGCACCAACGTGAACCCTATCTGAATTCAACCGAGCGCGGCTCACTGAACTACATGCCCGCGCAAATTATCGAAGCGATCCGCCCAGCCATTGACGCGGGGTGGCAGGTCGGCATCCACTGCAATGGCGATGCGGCGATCGATGTTGGCCTCGACGCTTACGAAGCGGCGTTAGGGGGGAAGTCCGGGCTGGAGAAGCGGCATCGCATTGAGCATTGCAGCTTGCTCGACGCCAACCAGATCGCGCGTATGAACCATATGGGCATATCGCCATCCTTCCTGATCGGTCATGTCTACTACTGGGGGCACGCCTTCGCGGCCGATATTCTTGGCGAGCAGCGCGCGCAAAAGCTTGATCGCTGCCGATCTTCGCTAGACGCCGGCCTGCGCATCACCCTACATTCGGACTACAATGTGACGCCGATTGATCCGTTGCGCTGCATCGAAAACGCGGTGGTGCGAAATATGAAATACGCTGGCGGAATCTTGAGCCCAGCCGAGCGCATCACACCCTACGAAGCCGTGCGCGCGATGACGCTCGACGCTGCATGGCAGTGCCATTTGGACAAGGAGTGCGGCAGTCTGGAACCCGGAAAGTCGGCCGATTTCGTCGTCCTCGAGAATGATCCGATGACGATCGAGCCGGCCGAGATTGCCAAAATTCGTGTCCACTCAACCTGGTTGGAGGGCGAAAGACGCTACTCAGCCGCGTGATCGTGCTCTCTTGCTGCTGCGTTAAGTTGGGGGGCGTTCGACGTCGCTAGCCACGATGGAAGGGGATCGCGGCTGAAGGTCGATTTGTGTGGAGGCCGTAACCTGCGCCGATCCGCTCAATAAGTGGCGCACGATTAATCGCGCAATGCGCGAGGTTCCAGCTGATCCACGCGACGCCGATCTGCTTCAGTCCAACGCCCGCATCGGCGTCGGGCCGGGACTCGATACCGACTCGCTGGACGCAGGCGTCAAGCGGGGTCTGGCGCGCGCCGCTGTCGACGGACGAACGATCATTTAGGGAGCATTCGCCGCTGGCTACAGGCAGAAGAACGTCACGGTTGGAACTATTCGCCGCCGGAAACAGGACGCATGAGGCAAACCCGCGATTGGGTTTTGTGCGCGCTCCAGCCCGCCGCAGGCTTTAACGCCAACGATCCGGTCGAGGCGACATATCTCAACGTCTCGGTCGATGGCGACGGAAAGACACTGTCGGGGAGCCATCGCTACGTCATCCATTTTGACAAGGGCGCCGAGCCCAAGGTCAAGGCGTTTTGGTCCATTACGATGTACAATCTCAAATACAATCTCGTCGCCAATCCGATCAACCGCTATTCGCTCGGCGATCGCAGCGGGATGAAACACGACGCGGATCGCGGCCTCACGATCTATGTGCAGAAGGACTCGCCGGGCGCGGACAAGCTAGGCAATTGGCTACCTTCGCCAGACCAGCAGTTCTTCATGTTTCTTCGCACGTATCTGTCTGGGGACGACATCTTGAACCAGGCGTGGCGGCCATCGAAAATATCGCGTATCGAGTGAGAGTTGTTCGATGGCGGACGGCCCCGGCGCAGGTTTGATTAAAATCTATGCGCCGAAGCCGATCAACTCGTCAGTTCCTCCCAAAAGTTCAAGGCATAGCTGCGGGCGACAAGCAGTTCGAAGCGATCAGTGCCGGCTCGGGTGAGATGCAGCCCGATATGCCCGAACAGCGCTTCGCAGACTGCGCCGATTGGAACGCTTGCCATCGAAATATCGACGCCGGTTCCCGTCGCGAGCTGTCGCGTCGCGCCGAGGCCCGACAGTTCCAGGCGGGCGCGGCCAAGCGTTTGATCGACAATACGGACCTCAGGGCCGAGCCGCGCTTCGCGCCGCGCGATCTCTTCACGCGTGAGCGAGGCGTCGCCAGGCAGATACCAAACGCCGGGACCGGCGCTTCGGATCGCATGTGCGGCGACGTCGGTGAGCGCGCTCGCCAGCGCGGCGGCGGTAAGGTCGGGGGGCGCGAGGATTTGCAGGACATGACCCGCCGGCCGCGAGGCGAGTCGGCAATCTCCTTGCGGCGTCGCGTGAGGCGTCTGCGGCAGCGCGGCGTCTTCAGACACGCAGCCTCCCGTTGCCCGGATCGACGAACACTGGCGCGACAATCTGCGCCGGCGTGCGTTGGTCCGCGAGGCCGCTCCAGACGAGAACCTCCTCGCCGACGCGTTCGGCGCCGGAAGCGATCAACGCCAGAGCGATGGCCTAGCCGACATGCGGCGAGAAACCGCTCGATGTCACATGGCCCTGATCGTTCTCCAGCGCAACGGCGTCGCCCTTGCGCAGCACATACGAGCCCGCGCGCATCGTTTGCCCGGGTCGAGCGGGATAAGGCCGACGAGACGCGGGCGTTTCGGGTTGTGCAGCCCCTCGCGATCGAGCATCGCGCGACCGATGAAATCCGTTTTGTTCGGCGAGACCATCCGACCCATGCCGAGATCGGCGGCGGTGGTTGTTCCGGTGATCTCATTGTGGGTGTCGTGGCCCCTTTCGATGCGCAGAACCCCCGTCGCCTCGACGCCATAGAGGCAGATGTCATAGGCCGCGCCCGCCGCCGTCAGGGCTTCGCCGATGCGATCGCCAAATCCCAGCGGTACGGCAATTTCATAGGCGGGTTCACCGGAGAAGGAGAGGCGGAACAGTCGGCCGTGAATCTTGCCGCCCTGAAAGCTCACCGCGCGCGCTCATGTGCGGGAAGGCGTCATTGGAGATGTCGTCATCAACCAGCGTTCGCAATACGGCGCGCGCGTGCGGCCCGGCGGGCGCCATTTGCGCCTATTGGTCGGTGACCGAGACCAGGCGGACGTCGAGCTCTGGCCACAGAATCTGTGCGCAAAACTCAAGGTGTCGCATCACGTCCGCCGCCGCAGCGGTGGTCGTGGTCATGAAGAACCGGTCGTCGGCGAGCCGAGCGGTCGCGCCGTGGTCGAACGTGAAGCCATCTTCGCGCAGCATCAAGCCATAGCGCGCGTTGCCGACTGACAATCTCGCGAAGGCGTTGCAATAGACCCGATCGAAAAAGTCGCCGCGTCCGGCCCGACGATTTTAATCTTGCCGAGCGTCGAAACGTCGCAAAGGCCCACCGACCGGCGCACCGTCAACGTCTCGCGATCGACTGTCTCGCGCCAATGCGAGTCGCCCGCGCGCGGGAAATGGGACGAGCGCATCCACAACCCCGTCTCGACGAAAACCGCGCTGCGCCGCCGCGCCCAGGCGTCCAGCGGCGAACGGCGGACAGGCTGAAACGCATGGCCGCGATGGCGCCCCGCTAGCGCACCGAGCGAGACCGGCGTGTAATAGGGTTGGAAGGTGGCGGCCCGATCTCGGCCGGCGAGACGCCGCGCGCTTGCGCGAGAACGCCAATCGCGTTGACGTTGGAGAGATTGCGCTGGTCGGTCGCCATACCGTTGGTTGTATAACGCTTGGCGAGTTCGACATGGTCGTAGCCCTCGGGCACGGCGGGGGAGAGGTCGTCGGCGCGCATATCGTTCTGAAAATCCACGATCGCCTTGCCTTCCCCTTCGGCGCGCCAGAGCGTCTTGGCGGGCGATGCGCCGCAGTCGTCCTCGACCGGACAGCAGCGCGGCCGCGTTCAATTTCGCAAGCTCGCAGAGACCGACCGCCAAAGGCGGACCTCACCACCGCCCCTTCGCGCGCGTCGACAACTTCCACGACGCCGATCCCGGCGGCCTTGGGCCCGCGCGCGCAACGGAGGCCTGCGTCATTGGTCGTGAAGACGCCAACGCGCGCCGACCGCGACGCCGTAACGCCATGCGTAAGCAAGCCCCGCCTCGGTCAACATCACGCCGGGGCAATCGTTGCCGTCGAACACGATCGGACGCTCCTCCGCGCCCGAGCACAACAGAGCGCGCCGCGCCGCGATGCGCCGGAACCGCTCCACCGGCGCGCTCGCCTCGGGCGTCGCAACGTGCTTCTGCACGCGCTCAAGCGCGCCGAACACCATGTCGTCGCACCAACCAACCGCGGTCGTGCGCGCGAGCAGGCGAACATTGGGGCAGGCGCGCAATTCGGCGAGCGCCAGCTCCAGCGATTCATTCGCCGCGACGCCGCTGATCGAGGCGATCTCGCTCAGCAGCGCGCCACCCGGTACCGCGCCTTCATCGACGATGACGACGTTCGCGCCCGCACGAGCGTCGGTCAGCGCGGCGGCGAGACCCGCGGGACCGGCGCCGACGATCAGCAGGTCGCAATGCGCCCAGACTTTTTCGTAGCGATCGGGGTCCGTCTCGTAGCCGGCCCGGCCGAGCGCGGCGGCACGACGGATCATCGGCTCGTAGAGCCTTTTTCAGAACGTCGACGGCCACATGAAAGTCTTATAGTAAAACCCGGCCGAGAAGAACGGCGAAGCCAGACCGTTGACGGCGCCGAGGTCGAACGCCAGGGAGGGCCGGCGGCTCTGACTTTCGGCGACCAATCCGTCGAACAACTCGACCATCGTGGCGCCCGCATTGGGCTCGCGCCGCCCGCCTTCGCCCATCGTCATCAACGCGTTTGGCTCCGCGGCGCCGGCGGTGACGACGCCGCGCGGCCGGTGATATTTGAACGGTCGCGCCATCAACCCGACGCTGGCCGCGAGCAGCGCCGAGGCGAGCGTGTCGCCGGGGTGTCCCGTGTAGCTGCGCCCGTCGAAACGAAAGCCGAGCGTCCTGGCGCGGTCGATGTGGCCGCCGGTCGCGATGCGAAAGGACGTCATGCGCCGGCTCGCGCGGCCGCGACATCGCGCACCTCGATCCGCTCGTGCGTCAGCTTATCGCGGGTGATGATGAGCCAACGGCGGCAACCGCCGGTATGACGCCGATATTCCTCATAGCGGCCGCACGGAGTCTCGCGCAGATAGACATTGGCGAACCAAGCCTCCCAGTCGGTGTCCGGCTGCGGTCGTTTCAGCGCCGCGCCGCGGATCGCAAATTCTTCTCTCGGACGGGGCCGCAATGGGGGCAGCGGACGAGGCTCGCCATGATCGGTCTTCAGTGCAGGTTGGGTTGGGCGCCGACGCCCCTTCGTCAATCAACCAACCGCGCGCGAAGCGGTCCAACCGCTTCGCGGCGGCGGTGGGATGCGGTTCGTCGCGGGCGAGGAGATGGACGAAGCAATAGCCCGAGGCCGGCATCGCCTTGAAGCCGCCATAGCACTAGCCGGCGTTGAGATTGAGATTGGCGACCGATGTCCTGTCGATGATGGGCGAGCCATCCATCGACATATCCATCACGCCGCCGCAGGAGCGCAGCACGCGTAGGCGCGCAAGCGAGGAAATCATCACCACGCCGGCCTCGGCGTCATGCTAAACCATCGCCAGATTGCCGCGCTGGGCGTAGGAATTGTTGCCGTCGAGATCGCCGCCGAACACCAGGCCGCCCTTGTCAGATTGCGAGACATAGAAGTGGCCGGCGCTTAGGTCACGACACAGTCGATGAACGGCTTGACGCCTTCCGAGGCAAAGGCTTGCAGCACATGGCGCTCGAGCGGCAGCGTCAGACCGGCCATCGCGGCGGTGCGCGAGGAATGGCCGGACGTGGCGGGCGCCAGTTTCTTCGCGCCGATGAAGCCGCGATTGGTCTCGACGCCATCCGCGTCCGCGCCGCGCGCATAGCCCCAGGCGACCGCGTCGTGACGCACCGTGCCGCCGCGTAGCTGCAACAGCCCGCCTTTGATTGGAAGGCGCGCATTGTCGAAATCGGGGAACGGAACGCGGGCGCACACCTTGTCCCGAAAGAGCAACTCGGCGTCGACGCTGTGCAGGCGCATTGCATTGCCGCGCCAGATATAGGCGTCGCGCTGCCCATCGGAATGGAAGAGGTTCAGCACGCCACGTTGCGACAACTTGCTGTTGAAGTGTGTGTCGCGCTCCAGCCCCTTCCACAGCTTCATCGAAAAGTCGTAGAACGGATTGTTGCCGGGAAGCAGATAGTTGGAACGGATTATCTTGGTGTTGCGGCCGATGTCGCCGGAGCCGAACCAACCCTTCTCCAACACCGCGGCATTCTCCACGCCGAACACGCGACTGAGATAGAAGGCGGTGGCGAGGCCATGGCCGCCGCCCGTCACGACGTCATAGCGCGGCTTCGGTTCGAGCGCCCGCCATGCGCGCGATCATCCTCCGCCCCGACGCGCAAGTCCAGGCCTCCGGTTTCTTCCTGCTGCCGGGTTTCGCGCTGATGTAGTTCGCGGCGGCAACCGAACCGCTGCGCGCCGCCAATCTGATCATCGGCCGCCGCCTCAACGAAATCGTGCTCCATGGCGAGGCGGGGTCGACGCTGTCCTCCTCCTCGGGCATGCCGGCGCCCGCCAACCCCCTGCTGAAGCGCACCAACACTCTCGCGGCGGTCCTCGTCTGCGCCGGTGGATCGCCGGGAGATTGGCGTCGCCCGGCGGTGCGGCAATCGCTTCGTCGTCTGGCGGAACAAGGCGTTCGCATCGGCGGCATTTCCGGCGGCCCCTACCTGCTCGCCGAGGCGGGGTTGCTCAAGGGGCGCTGTTTCACAAGTCATTGGAAACATGCGCCAGCGCTGGTCGAAGCCTTTCCGGATCTCCGGCCCGAGCAGGCGCGCCTTGTCATCGACGGCGCGCGTGTGACCTGCGGCGGCGGAGTGGCGCCGTTGGACCTCATGCACGCCCTGATCGTGGAGCGCATGGGCGCCGCTTTCGCGCGACGTGTCGCTGATTGTTTCCTGCGCACGCGAGTCGAGCCGGGCACGGGTCCGCAACGCGCCCCGCTCGCGGAGCGAGTCTCGGTCCACTATCCAACCGTGCTCACCGCTTTTGAAAAATGGCGGGGACGCTCGATGCGCCGCTTTCGCGCGACGCCATGGCGCGCTTAGTCGGCGCATCGCCACACCGTCTCGACCGATTGTTCAGATAACATCGTGGCGTTGGGTTCCTGGGCGACCACCATCGCCAGCGGTTGGAGCACGCGGACCGACTGCTCAAGCAAAGCGCGCGTTCGATCTCGGAAATCGCCTTCGCAACGGGCTATTCGAGTGCAAGCTATTTCAGCCGCGTCTATCGCCTTCTCGTTGGAAGCCCGTCGAGGAAGGCAGGCGCCAACCAGGGCGCTGGCCACCAAACTGACGACCACGAAGTAGCCGCCAAAGGCCATTTCCGAAAGGCGCGCGCCGGCGCTTTTAGGGACTCGAGGCGCTAGGCGGCTCAGCTATCCTCGCGCCCATGACGCGTTAAAGGGGCTCACCGCGGCGATGCCGGAAATATATGCGTTTCTGCTGAGTCCCGGCTTGTCGATGATGAGACTGGCGTCGGATATCGAGCCACTGCGCTCGCTCAATCGACTGGTTGGACGCGAGGCCTATCGCTGGCGCCTTGCAAGCCTGGACCGTCGCCGGATCGAACCTCCCAATGGAATTCTTCTCGCCACCGAAAGGCTGGAGGTTGCGCTTGAGGGCGCGCAACGGCTTTTCGTTTGCGCCGGCAAGAGAGTTGGCGATATCAACGCGAAGCCCTATCTTGCCGCCCTGCGCAAAACCGTCAGACTGGGGAGTCCCGTCGGCTCCGCTTCAACTGGAGCCTATCTCCTGGCGCTCCCAAGACTGCTTAATGGACGCCGCTGCACGGTGCATTGGGAGAGCCGCCCGGCCTTTGTCGACGAAGTTCCCGAGATCCATTGCACCAACCGCCTCTACGAAATTGACGGCGAGTGCATGACCTGCACCGGCTTGACGGCGGCGATGGACATGATGCTGAATGTCATTGTCGAAGCCCATGGGCCAGAACATGCAAAGGGCGTCGCCAATCAATTCCACCATGAACGCATCTGTTCCATGGCGGAAGATCAGTGCAACGGAACGCTCGGCTTCATCGCATCGCTGTCGATGCCGATGCAAAAGGCCTTGGCTTTGATGAGACGGAACATTGAACATCCGCTGTCTCTGCCGGAAGTAGCCAAACAGTGGGAATTGAGCCCGCGCTAATTGGAACGGCTTACGCAGAAGCACTTTATCGTCACGACGATCGAACTCTATATGCGGTTTCGGGTTGAACGCGCTCGGGAGCGCTTGCTGTATTCCAATGCATCGATCATGGACATTTCCGTGCGGGTCGGCTTTTCCTCCGCGTCTCACTTCGCGACCTGGTATCGGCGCATTTTCGGAACGCTCCTGTCCGAGCCGCGCGCCGACAGCGCCGCCCATCCAAATCGTCTTCCGCAACCCTTGTCGTAAATTGCGCATAGGGCGCCGCAATTCTGAGGGTTGACCGACCCGGCGCGAAGGATACTGGCGGAAGCGATGACGCCTCACGGGGGCCGGGTTGGAAACGATCAAGTTCATGGGCAACAATTGGTCCGTCATCCTTCACCGGACCGCTGAACACGTCATGCTGGTCGGCGTCGCCATCGGCATCCTGATAACGCAGAGCATGACAGCCGCCGACCGTGTGCTCCATTCGCAACTGCCGATCATCCGCAACAACTACACTGCAATCATGAGCATCGACCCGGCCTTGCGGGAGGCCGCGCGCGGCGTCCGCAACGTCGTCGTGTTGAACATCGCCATCGCCGCTATCGCGGTGTATATCGGCGCCCACGGCCTCAGCACGCTTATTTCGCGCGGCATCTCGCAGACCGATTCCTGTCAACTCCTCACGGGTGCGAGTTGCATAAGCGTGCTCGTCATCGCTGCGGACCGTCCCCTCTTTGGCCTTCAACGCCGCTTGACGTCGTCGGGACTGAGGAACGCTTTATGATCAGGCTCGAGCGCGTCAGCGAGATGTTCGGTTCGACAACCGCTGTAGACGCCGTCGATCTGGAGGTCCCAGCGGACGCCGATTGTGTCCTGCTTGGCCCCTCCGGCTGCGGCAAGGCGACAACGATGAAAATGATCAACCGTCTGATCCGTCCCTCGAGCGGAAGGATCTACGTCGAAGGGCGCGACACCGACTTAGTCGACGAAGTCACGCTACGTCGCGCGATCGGTTATGTCATTCAGCGGATCGGGTTGTTTCCGAACAAGACGATCGAGGACAATTTCTGCGTCGTGCCCGATCTTCTGGCTGGGATCAGCGAAACTCGCGCAAGCGGCCCGCCGAACTGCTCGAAAAGGTGAACCTTCCACCTTACATATTTCTCAAACGGCGCCCCAAGGAATTGTCGGGCGGCCAGCAGCAACGCGTTGGCGTCGTTCGCGCGCTCGCCGCCGATCCGCCGGTGTTGCTGATGGACGAACCGTTCGGCGCCATCGATCCGATCTGCCTTGTGTGAAAGGGCGCGATCATCTCGACGCCGCCGTCGCGCTGATGGAAGCGCACGACCACGGCGCGATCGTCATCGTCGACGATGGCGGCAAACCCGCCGGCACGGTGCGGATCGGGCGGGCGCGCGGCGGCCAGGGTTTTGTCAGCGAGCACGCCGATCCGCTGCCTGGCGTCATCTCCGCACAAAGCGATCTGCGGAGCGCTGTCTCCGTCATGTGCACCCATGGCTTCCACTGGCTCGCCTGCGTCGACGGGGACGGCGAGTATCGCGTCTATCTCACGCAGTGCGGCATCAGCCAGCGCCTCGGCGCGCCGCAGGCGAATTGCCAACGATGACCGCCGTGTGGCGAGGCCCGTTCCGCATCGCGCTCTGGGTCAGTATTCGCGGCCGGAGCCTTTGCGCAATCGCGTGGCCTCGCTTCGGCGGCGCTCAGTCATAGCGAGTACGTCGTTTATCTCGCGCGCCAATATATCCTGTTGGTGGCTATTTCGAGCGCTATTGCGATCGCTATTGGAATTCCGTTGGGGTCGCGCTGACGCGACCTGCGATCCGGCCTTACGCCAACTACATCATCCAGATCGTCAACTTCGGGACCATTAATCCGATGTTGACGATCCTGGCGCTGGCCATGTCAGTATTCGGCATCGGCGCCCCGCCCGCCATCTTCGGCCTGGTCGTGCTCACGTTGATGACGATCGTGTTGAATACGACTACGGGTCTGCGCGCCGTGCCGGCGCATCTGATCGAAGCGGCGAAGGGCATGGGCATGACCCAGTGGCAAATCCTGATGGGCGTCGAGCTGCCAAACGCCGCCTTCGTCATCCTC
>JAGWRL010000142.1 GCA_028876585.1 Pseudomonadota bacterium
GGGCGCAGCGGCCGGATCGCCGGATCGATCTGGCCGATGTCGCGGGCGAGATCGACGGCGATCGACACCGGGATTTTCCGCCACGGCGCCAGCGCCTTGGCGCTCACGCCCGAAGGCGGCGTGTGAATCGCAACGGCCATGTCTCCCCCCTGCCCAACGCCTCGCCTCAGCCCTCGCGGGTCAAAAAGCTGTCGAGCACCATCTTACGGCCGGATTTGTCGAAATCCACCGTCAACTTGGCGCCGTCGACGGCGCTGATCCGGCCGGGGCCGAATTTCTGGTGGAACACGCGCTCGCCGACGCGATAGGCCGAGGTCTCCGCGCCCAGCGCCAGCGCGCGGCCCTCGATCACGCGCGGCGGCGCGGGGCGCTGGTAGCCGGGCGATTGCGAACGCGCTTCCGCCCGCTTCCAGCCCGGCGTGTCGTAGCGACGGCCGGAAAACACCACCTCGTCGAAGCGCGAGGCATAGCCGTAGGTCGGCGGATCGGCCGGCTCCACCACCTCGACATGCGCCTCCGGCAATTCGTCGAGAAAGCGCGACGGCGGCGAGGATTGCCACAGCCCGCGCACCCGCCGGTTGGAGGCGAAATAGATCGCGACGCGGCGCCGCGCGCGGGTGATCCCGACATAGGCGAGCCGGCGCTCCTCCTCCAGCCCCGCCAGCCCGCTCTCGTCGACCGCGCGCTGATGCGGAAACAGGCCCTCCTCCCAACCGGGCAGGAACACGACGTCGAATTCGAGCCCCTTGGCGGCGTGCAGCGTCATCAGCGACACGCGCGGGCCGGAATCGTCGCGCTCGGCGTCGGTGACGAGGGCGACATGTTCGAGGAAGGCCTCGAGGGTCGGAAACTCCGCCATCGAGCGCACCAGTTCCTTCAGGTTCTCCAGCCGGCCCTCGGCTTCCGGCGTCTTCTCGGCCTTCCACATGTCGATCAGGCCGCTTTCCTCGACGACGAGGCGGGCGAGTTCCTCGACTGAGACGGCGCCGGCGCGGCCGCGCCAGCGCTCGAAATCGGCGAGCAGATCGCGCAGGATCTGGCGCGGCCGGGCTTTCAGCTCGTCGGTCTCGATCATGCGCCGGGCGGCCTGTGTCAGCGAGACGTTGGCGGCGCGGCCGCCGCCATGCAGGATCGCCAGCGTCGCCTCGCCCAGGCCCCGGCGCGGGGTGTTGTAGATGCGCTCGAAGGCGAGATCGTCGTCGGGCTGGGCGACGATGCGCAGATAGGCGAGCGCGTCGCGGATTTCGGCGCGCTCATAGAAGCGCGGGCCGCCGATCACGCGATACGGCACGCCGATCTCGATGAAGCGCTCCTCGAACTCGCGCATCTGGAACGAGGCGCGCACCAGGATCGCCATATCGGCGAGAGAGGCGCCTTTGGCCTGCTCGGCCTCGATCTCGTCGCCGATTTCGCGCGCCTCCTCGCGCGAGTCCTGCACGCCGCGCACGGTCGGCCTGTCGCCGGGCTCGGCGCCGGTGAACAGCGTCTTGCCGAGGCGCTTGCGGTTATGCGCGATCAGCCCCGAGGCGAGGCCCAGGATATGCCCGGTGGAGCGATAGTTGCGCTCCAGCCGGATCACCGTCGCATCGGGGAAATCGCGCTCGAAACCCAAAATGTTCTCGACCTCGGCGCCGCGCCAGCCGTAGATCGACTGGTCGTCGTCGCCGACGCAGCAGAGATTGCGCCGCTTCTGCGCCAGCAGGCGCAGCCACAGATATTGGACGACGTTGGTGTCCTGATATTCGTCGACCAGGATGTAGCGGAAACGCTCCTGGTATTTTTCCAGCACATCGGCGTTGTCACGAAACAGCCGCAGCGCCTCCAGCAGGAGGTCGCCGAAATCGACGGCGTTGAGCGTCTTCAGCCGCTCCTGATAGGCCTTGTAGAGCTTCGCCCCGGCGCCGTTGGCGAAAGCGCCGGCCTCGCGCGCGCCGATCTCGGTGGGGCCAAGGCCCCGGTTCTTCCAGTCGTCGATGCAGCCGGCCAGCGCCCGGGCGGGCCAGCGCTTCTCGTCGATGTTCTCGGCCTTGAGCAGTTGCTTGAGAAGGCGCAGCTGGTCGTCGGTGTCGAGAATTGTGAAATTGGGTTTCAGGCCGACCAGCTCGGCGTGGCGGCGCAGGATTTTCGCGCCGATGGAGTGGAACGTGCCCATCCACGGCATGCCGTCGGGAACGCCGGTCAGCGCCTCGATGCGCTCGCGCATTTCGCGCGCGGCCTTGTTGGTGAAGGTGACGGCGAGAATCTCCTGGCCGCGCGCGCGCCCCAGGCTCAGCATATGGGCGATGCGGGTGGTCAGGACGCGGGTCTTGCCGACGCCGGCGCCGGCCAGCACCAGCACGGGCCCGTCGAGCGCCTCCACGGCGCGGCGCTGCTCGGGATTGAGCGACTCGAGATAGGCGGCGCGCGGGCGGGCGCGCTCCGAGATCGACAGGCGGGCGGAAGTTTCGGCGGACATCCGCCCTAGATGCGCCGTTCCCGGCCCCGGCGCAACCGGGGCGGCGAAACCTCAGTCAATTCCAGTGGTTGATCTGAACGATGGCGGGGGTGAGAATCGCCGCGAACAGGCCGGGCAGGAAGAAAATGATCATCGGCACGGTCAGCGAGGGCGGCAGCGCGGCGGCTTTCTTCTCCGCCGCGGTCAGCCGGGCGTCGCGGCTTTCCTGCGCCAGCACGCGCAACGCGGCGCCGAGCGGGGTGCCGTATTTCTCCGACTGGATCAGCACGGTGGTCAGTTGCTTGATCGCGTCGATGCCGGTGCGCATCGTCAAATTCTCGAAGGCGATGCGGCGGTGTTCGAGAAACGACATCTCCGCCGCAAGCAACGACATCTCCTCGGCCATCTCCAGACTTTCGCTGCCGACCTCCTGGCCGACCTTGCGCACGGCGTGTTCGATCGACATGCCGGATTCGGCGCAGATGATCAGCAAGTCCACCATATTGGGATAGGCGCGCGTCATCGCCTTCTGGCGCTTGGCGATCTTGTTGTTGAGGAACAACTCGGGCGCCTTGATGCCGAGATAGGCGCAGGCCAGCGACGCGCCGCCCCGCATCAGGAACGACCATTGCAGATGAGCGATGAAGAAGAAATAGACTATGCCGAAGATGAAGAACAGGATCGGCGCCGCCAGCCGATAGGCCAGAAACGCATTCTCCGCCCCCTGGCCGCGAAAGCCGGCCATCGCCAGCTTCATTTTCGCGGTGTCGGTGTTGAGCCAGGTGTCGAGGTTGAGCGCCACGACGAGTTGTTTCGACAGGCCGCCGGTCTTGTGGCGCAGCGCGAGTTTGGGCTGGTTGACGGCCGCCAGACGCTCGCGCTCGCGCATGCGGATGCGCTCGCGTTCGGTCGAGACCGACTTGATGCGGCGCGACATGTCGTCCTTTTGCAGGAGCGGCATGAACGCGAGCAGCACGGTGGTGGCGCAGCCGAGCGACACCAATAACGAAACGAGAAATCCGGGATCGCCGAGCTTCGCGAGAATCTGGTCCATCATGGCCGGAAAATCCTAGAAGTCGAAGTTGATCATCTTTTTCATCATCGCGCCGCCGATCGCCATCCAGCACAGCCCGATAATGGTGATGATGCGCCCGTGGCTCGTCGTGAACAAAAGGCTCATATAGACGGGCGCGGTGACGTAGAGCGCGCCGGTGACCAGGAACGGCACCGCGCCGATGATGGCGGCCGACGCCAGCGCCTCCATCGACATGGCGCCGATCTTGGCGCGCATCTTCTTGCGGTCGCGCACCGTCTTGGAGAGATTGCCGACGGCTTCCGACAGATTGCCGCCCGCCTTCGACTGAATCTCGATCACGATGGCGAAGAAGTTGGTCTCCGTCGCCGGCACGCGGCGCGCCATTTTCTGCAACGCTTCGGCGATGGAGATGCCGAGCGCCTGCTGCTCGACGACGCGGCGGAATTCGGATTTGACCGGCTCCTGCGCCTCGTTGGCGATGATGCGCAGCGTATCGTTGACGGGAAGGCCGGCGCGCACGCCGCGCACGATGATGTCGAGCGCGGATGGCAGCACGTCGATGAATTTCTTGATCCGGCGCGTCTTCATGCGGGCGAGCACGAGATTGGGCAGGCCGAAGCCGACCGAAATCGCCATCAACCCGGCGACGATCGGGTTGCCGGTCTTCAGGAAGGTGAGGCCGGCGAGGACGACCGCGAGGGCGACGAAGATGAGCAGGAATGGCCCCTTGCGGATCGTCCAACCCGCCTGCTCGATCCGCGTTTGCAAATCGACGCGGCGGTTCTTCGCCTTTTTGTCGAGATGGGCGAGGCTCTCGGCGATCTGCTTCTTCTTGGCGGTGCGGTCGTTGATCGCGTCGGAGGCCTTGCGGCCGGGCTTCGACAGCGCGGCGCGGCGTTTGGTCGCCGTATCGTCGCCGCTGACAAAGACCATCGCCAGGCCGCCGATGGCCAGCGCGACCAGCAATGCGAAAATGAGCGGGAGATTCATGACCTATTCGCCTTTGCCTCAGAACGTCTCGACGTCCTTGATCTCCGCCGAGTCGAGCGCGGCGGCGAGCCGCTTCTCCTCGCCGTAGTAGCGGGCGCGATCCCAGAAGCGCGGACGGCCGACGCCGGTGGAGCGATGGCGCCCTTTCAGCTTGCCCTGCGCGTCCTCGCCGATCAGTTCGTAGACGAACAGATCCTGGGTGATGATCGTGTCGCCCTCCATGCCCATCACTTCGGTGACGTGGGTGATGCGGCGCGAGCCGTCGCGCAGGCGCGAGCCGTGCACGATGACGTCGATCGAGGCGCAGATCATTTCGCGGATGGTGCGGGAAGGAAGCGCGTAGCCGCCCATCATGATCATCGATTCGAGACGCGAGAGCGCTTCGCGCGGGCTGTTGGCGTGCACCGTGCCCATGGAGCCGTCGTGGCCGGTGTTCATTGCCTGCAGCAGGTCGAAGGCTTCGCCGCCGCGCACCTCGCCGACGATGATCCGTTCCGGCCGCATGCGCAGGCAGTTGCGCACCAGATCGCGCATCGTGATCTGGCCCTCGCCTTCGAGGTTGGGCGGCCGCGTTTCCAGGCGCACGACGTGCGGCTGCTGCAGCTGCAGCTCGGCTGCGTCCTCGCAGGTCACGATACGTTCGCCGTCGTCGATGTAGCGCGTCAAGCAGTTGAGCAGCGTCGTCTTGCCCGAGCCCGTGCCGCCCGAAATGAGGACGTTGCAGCGCGAGCGCCCGATCACGCCCAGCACGCGCGCCCCGGACGGCGAGATCGAGCCGAAACGGACGAGATCCTCCAGCGTCA